>DASVOL010000333.1:0-5699 GCA_036383375.1 Bradyrhizobium sp.
CGATGAGGACGGGCTGGTTTGGACCGGAGGCGCAATGATCTCCATGAACAAGGGCGCGCCGGCCGGCTTTTTCTTTCCGACCGCGACAGGTCATCACGCCATCGTCGGTCCTGATATTCAGGATATCCCGTCGCGCGCCTACATTCGCCTGGGCGCGGGGGCCCAGCTGCATGATTCGATCATTCAGATCCAGGGCCTGGTCGAAACGCATTAGTCCAGGGCGCATAGACCGGGCTGCACCGGAGCCGTTGCCGGAGTCTATCGTCGTGGCCTACTCGCTTTCATTGGTCGCTGGCGCCGCGTACATGTCCCGTGCGCGTCGGGTGACGGCCGCGTAGCGCGCGGTCGCGCTGAGGCTCATCAGACCGGCGCGCACCAGTCCGAGGATGGCGCGGCGCGAGTGGAATGGCCCGGTCTTGCTCGCGGCATATCCGCGCGGGTAGAGCTGCAGGCGGCCGGCGAGCGCTTCCTGCAACGCCATTTTCTGGGTCGCGCTCAGGCGCCGGCGCCGCGCAGGCTTTTCCGCTTCCGCCAGCATGAGCTCGATACCCAGCGATTTCCGTGGCGCGGCCTTCATTGTCAGCTCACATTCCGGCCGACTGGCGCGACCTTCCGCGAGGCCCGGCGACCGGCCGGCATCGCCATGGACGCCGGCATGTGGCACATCATGGCTTGCGCTGTTACTCATTCGTGAGACAGAACCGCATTTCGAGCGGCAGCGGCATCTGACGAAAGTCAGGATCAGTTGTGACGAAAGTCATATTCGTTTGCGGCCGCCATCGGCTTAGGCCAGAGTGGGCTGCTCGCTGAGTTGATGGGCAACGCATGATCGATCTGAGCGCGGATTTGCTTGCGGCCGCGGGAGCCGACGTCATCGGTCTCGCCGTCATCGGTGCCGACCGCAGCATGCAGCGGAAGATCGGGCGGCTGGTCGAATGGCTTCCCGCGATCGGCGTCGATTGCTGCGAATGCATGCTGCTGGTCGGTATGGAGGCCGAGCTGGCGGCGCTGGCCGGCGGCAAGCGGGACATGATCGCACTGGCCGGTGTCCGCGGTGCCTCGCCCGACATCGCGCAGCCGATGACGGCGGTCGTGCTGTGGAATGACGCGCAGTCGCATTACTTCGTCATCGCGATGCCGGACTTCGCGGGACGTCAGGTCGAGACGCTGCTCGGCAGCGAGCGCCGGGCCCGCCGCCTGATGGAGCAGCAGCTCGAGGCGGCCAGCGCGGAAGTGCGCTTTGCCTCGCTGGCGCGGACGCGGCTGCGGCTGGCGCGCGACCTGCACGATACGCTGGTGCATTCGATCGTGGCGCTGCTGACCCAGATCCGGCTGATCAGGCATTATCTTTCGGCCGCCCCTGCGCGGGTGGCGGACAGCCTTGCAACCGCCGAAGACGCCGCAGCGAGCGGCCTCTCGCGTGCCCGCGAGGCCATCGATCGGCTGCGCACACCCGACGATTTGAAGCTCGATCCCGATGTCGAGGGGCTGCTCAGCGACTTCGCCGCGCGCAGTGGCGTCAGGGTGTCGATCCAGATCGACGAGGAGGCGCGTCCCGGCTTGCGCGATTGCGGCTTGACGGTTCAGCGCATCCTCAGCGAGGCATTGCGCAATGTTCAGGCACATGCGAAGGCACGCCGTGTCTCGTTTCACGCCTTCGAAGCGCCGGCTGCGGTCGGTCGCAAGCTCGTCGTCGAGATCCGCGACGACGGCCGCGGCTTCGATCTCGCGGTGCCCACTCCCGGACATTTCGGATTGATCGGGATGACCGAATTTGCTGAACTCGTCGGCGGAAGCTGCGCGGTGGAGAGCGCGCCCGGACAGGGAACGTTGGTCCGGATATCGCTCCCCGTGGCGGTGCCGCCGGCAGCGTCTGCCGGCCTGCTGGCCGATTGATGTCGTTGCCGCCTATTCAGAACCTTCGAGAGGATGACTGAAGCCCGTGAGCAGAATTGAGAAGGTGCGGGTGCTGATTGCCGAGGATCAGACCCTGATCAGGGAAGGTATCGCCACACTGCTTGCCCAGCAGAACGACGATTTCGAGATCCTTCCCGGTGCGTCCGACGGCGAGCAGGCGATCGAATTCGCGCGGCGCTATCGGCCGGACGTCATCCTGATGGACCTGCAGATGCCGCGTGTCGACGGTATCGCGGCGACCCAGCGGATCCTGCGCGAGCTGCCGCAGACCCATATCGTCGTGCTGACGACATTCGAGACCAACGATCTGATCTTCGAGGCAGTCAGCGCCGGCGCCAAGGCGTATCTCCTGAAGGACGCCAGGATGGAGGAGATCGCATCGACCATCCGCGCGGTGATCAACGGCCAGTCCGGGCTGTCGCCCAGCGTCGCCGCGCGCATCCTCGACGAGTTCAAGCGGCTGCGCGGCCCGCGCGTCTCGGCGAAGCTACCGGTTCGCGACGGGCTGACGGCGCGGGAGAATGAAATTCTCACGCTGATCGTCGAGGGCAAGAGCAACACCGAGATCGGCGAGCGGCTGCATTTGGCCGAGGGCACGGTAAAGAACTATGTCAGCACCATCCTGGAGAAATGCCAGGTCAAGAACCGTACGGAACTGGCAATAAAGGCAATAACTTACTAGAAATAATTGCCCCCAATCGCACACCATGCGGTTGATCTGGCTGAGATTGCTCGCCTTTCTCTGGGCCGCGCCGACAAAATTGGCTATAGGATTGTTTCGGATTTGCTTTTTGACATGGCAGGTCCGGATTGCGTGGCTTTGACTAAACAGGGAATGACCATGAAGGGTACCGAGCGCCAGACCAAGGATAGCGATGGACTGGCAAACGCGGCGGCCGGCAACGGCGCGGATGCCGCGGCGCATGGCATGGCGACGATCGATCAGGTCCGCGATCTCCTGTTTGGCGGTGCGCAACGTTCGCTCGAGACCAATCTCTCGGGTTTGCGCGAGGAGATGCAGGCTTCGCTGAAGCAGATGCAGGCGGACTTCACCAACGAGCTCACCGCGCTGCAGGCGCGGCTCTCCGACCTCGAACGCGATACCGAGCAGAAGCGCCTCGACTCGCTGAAGGATGTCGGTGCGGCCATCACCCAGCTCGGCGCTGCCATCAGCGGATTGGGATCCGGCCGCACGGGCAAATAGCATGGCAGCTGCTGCCGGCCAGAACCGCGAGATCGAGCAGCTCAGGACATTGCTGTTTCAGCCCGAGGCGACGCGTCTGACCTCGCTGGAGGCCGACCTCGACTCGTTGCAGCGCTATGTCGGCAACGCCGATCGCCTGGAGACGGCAACCGCCGGCATTCTGGTCGAGGCGCTGGAGCGCGCCGAGGTCAACCGGCCGCGCGAGCTCGCCACCGCGATTGCGCCGGTCGTGGTCTCCGCGATCCGCAGCGAGATCAAGAATTCGCGCGAGCAGATGATCGAGGCGCTCTATCCGATCGTCGGCCGGCTGGTCAGCGCCGCGGTCGCGAATGCGTTCCGGGAACTGGTTGCCTCGCTCGAGCAGCGCATCAATGCGCTGACCTCGGCGCAACTGTGGGTCGGGCGGGTCAAGTCGCTGGTGACGGGACGTCCGATCAGCGAGTTCGTGCTCGCCGACAGTCCGCCGCAGATCAACCGGCTCCTGATCATCGAACGCGGCAATGGCCGCCTGATCGCCGACTGGAAGCGCGAGGCGACCGTCGACGAGCGCGCCGACCTGCTCAGCGCCATGGTCGCGGCGATCCTCGAATTCTCCGTGCAGGCGCTGGCCGGCGAAGGCAATCTGCAAACGCTCGATTTCGGCGGACGACAGCTCGCGCTGCGCGCCTCGCCGCGCTTCATCCTGGCGGCGGAGTGCCTGGGACCGCTGCGCCCCGCCGACAATGCCAGGATCAACTCGCTGTTCTTCGATGCGATCGAGCGCATCGACCGCGGCGCGGATTGCGATGGGCCGATGCTCGCCTCGCTCGCAACAGCGATCGAGACCGACGACACACCGCGGCGGATCGCGAGCCGGCGCGGCAAGGTGATCCTGTTTGCCGTGCTCGCCGCCGTGGCCGCGCTGTTGCTTTATTTTGCCGTGACCTCGGTGACGCGCGCGCTGCTGGAGCGGCGGACCCATGCCGTACTGGAGCAGCTCGCCGCGAAGCACCCGTTGCTGGCGACGTTCCCGCTGCGGCTCGACTTCGACCACGGTGGCCGAAGCGTGGCCGTCTCGGGCATCGAGCCGAGCCGGTTGGAAACGGCGCCGGTGATCGACGCGCTCGCTGCGGCCGCGGCGCCCTACAAGGTCGTCGACCGCATCGGGCTGGTGTCGACGCCGGAGCAGGCGGCGGCATCGCAGGCCGGCATTGCGGGCCTGCAGCAGAGTCTGACGCGGCTGCAGGCGAGCCTCGACCAGATGCGCGAGGCGATGGGCGCGCAGGCGAAGTCGGGCGACGAGAAATATGCCGCTCTCGCCGCGCAGTATGACAAGCTCGGCGAGCAGTCCGCGAAGTTGAGCGAGCAAGCCGCGAAGCTGCAATCCGTCGCCGACGGTCCGGCGGCGCGGCTCGACCGCTATATCGCCTCGACCGCGATCTTCTTCATCAACAATTCGGACGAAGTCCTCGACAACGACCAGGCCGATCAGCAGCTGCGCGAGCTCGCCGGGCTGCTGGCGAACAATGATCTCAAGCTGCGGATCGTCGGCTATGCCGATCAGAGCGGCACCGAAGGCACCAACAAGACGCTGGGGCGCAAGCGGGCGGAGCAGGTGCAGCGCAGGCTGACCGCGCTCGGGGTCGATCCGTCGCGGCTGATTCTGGTGTCGCGGGCCGCGACGATGCCGATCACCGACCGGCTCGACGCCACCGTCGGCGGCAACCGCCGCGTGGCGTTCGAGACGGTCTACCGAGGCGAAGTGGCCCGCTGATGCTCACCGCAAAAGTCATGCTGCTCGGCGATATGGGGGTCGGCAAGACCTCGATCCTCTATCGGCTGATCTACAATCGGTTCGAGGGCCAGTACAAATCCACGCTCGGCGTCGAGATCCTGAGCCATGACGTGGCGCCGGCGGATGGCAGCGATCCGATGCGCCTCGTGCTGTGGGACACCGACGGCGATTTCGGCACGCAGATTTTCGACACCGTCTATGTCACCGGCGCATCCGCGGCCATCATCGTGTCCGATGTCACGCGGCCGCAGACCGTGACCCGCATGGTCGAGCTGGTCCGCGGTTTCGAGGAGCGATTCCCGGGCCGGCCCTACCGGGCGCTGCTCAACAAGATCGACCTGCCGGAGGCTGCCGGCAGCGCCGGCGCAATTGCCGAGCTCGCCAAGTCGAGCGTCAAGCCGGTCAGCGCCAAGACCGGCGCCGGCATTGCCGAATGCTTTGTCGAACTGGCCCAGACTATTCGTCGCCGTCAGCTCTAGCTCACATAACTCCGCGCAGGTTTGTGTCAGCCGTCCCGACTTCTCGGGGCTGGCGAATCGGGCCGGGACGGCTGACTTCATCGCACGTGGGGCGTACGATGAAACGCGCGCGACATGCGGTGCATGACCGCACGAATCTCTCCCCGACTGCACCACGCCGCCCCACACTCCGATAGTGACGATGGTCATCTTCCGCTCGGCCAATGGCCTGCCTATCGTCCGCCCGTCACTGGAACCAGTCACGGGACCAACGGTGTCCCGGGCGCACGGAGTGAGAGATCATGAGCATTTTTGGAAGCATCATGGGTGCAATCTTCGGCCACGG
>DASVOL010000334.1:0-3208 GCA_036383375.1 Bradyrhizobium sp.
ATCAAAACCTGGGGCGAGCCCGGCACCGATCCCGGCCAGTTCAACATTGTGCACAACATTGCGACCGACGCCGACGGCAGGGTCTATGTCGCCGACCGCGAGAACCACCGCGTCCAGGTGTTCGACGGCAACGGCAGATACGAGACGCAGTGGAACAATCTGCACCGGCCCTGCGCGCTGTGCTGCTGCGGAGGCGGCAAGCAGCCGAATTTCGTGATCGGCGAGCTCGGCCCCGGCATGGCGGTCAACCGTAAGGTGCCCAATCTCGGCCCGCGGCTGTCGATCGTGGATGGCACCGGCAAGCGCATCGCCCGGCTCGGCGGCGAGCACGGCCCCGGCGTCGAGACCGGCAAGTTCCTGGCGCCGCACGGCATCGCGCTGGATTCGCGCGGCGACATCTATGTCGGCGAAGTCGGCGTCACCGACTGGAAGACCAGCTTTCCAGACACCGAGATGCCGGCCGCGGTGCGCGTGACGCGGTGCCTGCAGAAGCTGGAGCGGGTGACGGCGTAGCCGCGCTGTATTGAAGCAGAGCGCCTACGACATCACCGTCACCCTGAGGAGCGCGCATCGCGCGCGTCTCGAAGGGTCGACGGCCCGGCTGGTGGCCGTTCATCCTTCGAGGCTCGCAAGGGCTCGCACCTCAGGATGACGGGTCTGATAGTCCGCGACAGCCGAGAGATCGACCCGCCGCAATCAAACCTCGCCGATCACCTCGCGGCGACGCAGCTCTGACTCTTCCGCGTAGCGCCGCATCGCGTGGGCTTCGGTGAGCAGGCCGATCGGCCGCCGGTCGCCGTCGCCCTCGACCACCGCGAGCGATTCCGCTTCGGCGGCGTCGAACACCGCGATCGCCTCCTGCACGTTCATGGCGGGATGCAGCACCACGTCGGCATAGCGCAGGATGCCGGCAAGGCCCTTGTCGGCCTCGAGATCGGGCGCGTGCGCTTCCGCGACCAGTGCGAGCCCGGCATAGCGTCCCTCGCCGTCGACCGCGACGACCTGGGTCTTCGAGCCGGGCGGGAATTCCTCGCGAAACGCCTCGATCGGCATCGCGGCGTTCACCGTAATCATGTCCTGCCGCATCATCTTGCCGACCGTGAGATCGCGGATCCAGCCGATATCGGCGGCGCTGCGGATGGTCTCGCCGCGCAGATGCAGCCGCCAGGTCGCGAACGAATAGCCGAACAGCTCGCGCGTGATCGTGGTCGAGATGATGACCGCGACCAGCACCGCGGTGGTGAGCCAGAGATTGCCGGTGGATTCCAGCGCGATGAACGACATCGTCAACGGACCACCGATCACCGAGGCCGACAGCGCGCTCATGCCTATCACGGCATAGGCGTTGGGATCGAGATTGAGCCCCGGCCACACGATGTCGACGCCGGCCGCGAACAGCCGGCCGCCGAGCGCGCCCATGAACAGGGTGGCGAAGAACAACCCGCCGCGGAAGCCCGAGCCGAGCGACACGATCGAGGCCACCGCCTTCAGCGCAAACACGCCGGCGATGAAGGTGAGCGGCATCGCCACGATGCCGGCGAAGCGCAGCGCGCCATGGCCCGACGACATCACCTGCGGCGTCAGCAGCGCCATGGCCCCGACCGCAAGCCCGCCCAGTGCCGGCCGCAGCGGCGGCCAGAGCCGGGTCTTGGCGAGCAGCGTCTCGCACAGCGCCACCCCGCGCATGATCGCAATGCCGGTCAGGGCCGCGACCACGCCGAGCAGCGCGGCGATCGCAAGATCCCGTCCGAGCACGTCGCCGACGGTTCCGACGCCGACGCCGAGCGGCAGCGGCTCGAAGGCATGGGCGACGAAATAACCGGTCACCGCGGCAACCCCGACCGGGGTCAGGCTCGCCGGCGTATAGCCGCCGATCACAAGTTCGAAAGCGTAGAACGCGCCGGCCAGCGGCGCGCTGAAGGCCCCGGCGATTGCCGCCGCCGCGCCGCAGCCCACCATGATTCGCTGGTCGTTGCGGCGGAGATGGAAACCGCGGCCGAGCGAGGCGGCGAGGCCGCTGGACAGCTGAGTGTAACCGGCCTCGAGCCCGACCGAGCCGCCGACGCCGCTCGACCAGATCGTCTGCAGCGCCACGATCACACTGCCGCGGAACGACATCCGGCCGCCATAAAGCGCGTTGGCCTCGATCGGGTCGATTTCCCGGGCCGGCCGGACCCTGAGCAGCAGCAGGAACGCTACGCCGAGCACCAGTCCGCCAACCGTGGGAACCACAAGCGCCCGCACGGGATCGATGCTGGGCTGGCTCGACAGCCGCTCTCCCAGCGGCAGATTGAACAGCACCGAATGCAATACCGTGACCAGGCTGCTCATGACCGCGACCACGAGGCCGCCGATGGCGCCGATCAGCACCGCCAGCACCACGAGGCTCGTCTCGTGCGCACGCACGAATGCGCGCAACCGGCGCGGCGCCTCGAGATAGCTGGTGGTCGTGGTCATCGGCAGGGTCCGTCACTGGCCGACAGGGCCTTGCGGCTCCCTTTAAGGGCCCCGCGGGCGGGAGGCAATCGGGGCAGGAACATGGCAGTGCATGGCGGATAAGCCGCTCATTGCTCTTCACAATCCCGTCACGCTGCCTGTAGTATGTGAGTGCATGCTGCTTCGCAGCTAATGGGAGATCAGGAGCGTTATTTGAACGCACATGTCTCGCAAGGCGGTTGGCCGGTGCTGGTCTTGAATGCGGACTTCCGGCCGCTGAGTTATTACCCGCTGTCGCTCTGGTCCTGGCAGGACGCGATCAAGGCGGTGTTCCTCGATCGTGTCAACATCGTCGAATATTACGACCGGGCGGTACGAAGTCCTTCCTTCGAAATCCAGCTTCCGAGCGTCGTATCCCTCAAATCCTTCGTCAAGCCGACCACCCACCCCGCCTTCACCCGGTTCAACGTTTTCCTTCGCGACCGATTCAGCTGCCAATATTGCCTGTCGGGCGACGACCTCACCTTCGATCACATCATTCCGCGCAGCAAGGGTGGCCAGACCACCTGGGAGAACGTCGTCGCCGCCTGCTCGCCCTGCAATCTGCGCAAGGGCAACCTGACGCCGCAGCAGGCCAAGATGTTTCCGAAGCAGACGCCCTACGCCCCCACCGTGCATCAGCTCCATCGCAACGGCCGGCTGTTCCCGCCGAACTATCTGCACGAGAGCTGGCTCGATTATCTCTACTGGGATACTGAGCTCGATCCGTAAG
>DASVOL010000335.1:0-1940 GCA_036383375.1 Bradyrhizobium sp.
AAGCTGCATCAATGGCTGTGCTTCATCGGCACCGAGCTGCACAAGGGCCTGTTCCTGCCGCTGCTCGACAAGAAGGCGCCGCCGGACGCCAAGTCCTACGCGCTGGAGAAGTACGTGTCGCGGCTCGACTATGTCGAGGACCACCTGAAGGGCCGCGAATATTTGCTCGATCATTTCAGCGTCGCCGACGCCTATCTCGTCACGGTGATCAACTGGACCATGGCGACGCCGCCGATCGAGCTGGCGAAATGGCCGGCGCTGAAGGCCTATTACGAGCGCCTGCGCACCCGGCCGTCGGTCGCCAAGGCGGTCGCGGAAGAGTTCGAGCTCTACAAGGCCGAGATCGCCCGCCACAAGGCGGCGGCGTAAGCACACTGCGCCCCTCTCCCCGTTGTTCACGGGGAGAGGGTTGGGGTGAGGGGCTGCTTCCGCATGCGCTGCCTGCTGTTGCGTCAGCAGCCTCGGCAAATCGAAAGCTTCCGCTTATCGGGCTCCCCGGCTGCTGGCTTCCCCTTCCCGCCGAGAGGGGACGGCATCTCAAGAAACACCGGCATGAAGTATTTCCATTCATCGTAATATTCGGCCGGCAAGGAATATGGCTGGCAGAGCGTGATCGCTTGCAGCGCGCTCTTGCGATAGGCCTGGGAGTAGTCTGACACGGCCGGACTGTTCTGCGACGACACCGACGGTTGCTCCGCCAGCGAGCCCTCGCGCGTCAGCTTAATCTCGAGAACCAACTTCATGTTCGCTGCCTCGTCGCCGGCGGGGGCAGGTTTACGCCAACACTTGGCGACTTGAGTGCGAAACAGCGCCCCCCATTTTGCGGAATGGTCTGCGCTGCTCTGCGCAGCCGCGGGCTTGGCAAGATTGAGTGCGGTCGCGAAAAGGCAGCCTGCGAGCGCAATGGCTGTAGAACGTTTGATTGGCATGGAATGGGTCCGGCGGACGCGGTGAGGTCGCAACGCCGACCAGCATAAGCCAGTGCTCATCGAGACGCGCAAACGTTTTCGATGAACCTGCGCAAATGACCGTAGCCCAGATGGAGCGCAGCGCAATCCGGGATCGATCTCACCGCATCAGAGACTGCCCCGGATTTCGCCTCGCTTCATCCGGGCAACGAAGACCGGATCAGAACGGCTCCTGCCCTAACCCGGGCACGTCGGCCGGACGCGGGCCCGGCGCGGGCCAGTGGAAGCGGCGATCCTTCTCCGCAATCGCGATGTCGTTGATCGAGGCCTCGCGGCGGCGCATCAGGCCGTGCTCGTCGAACTCCCACTGCTCGTTGCCGTAGGAGCGAAACCAGTTGCCGCTGGCATCGTGCCATTCGTACTGGAAGCGCACCGCGATGCGGTTGCCGTCGAACGCCCAGAGATCCTTGATCAGGCGATACTCCAACTCCCTTTCCCATTTGCGGGTCAGGAAGGCCACGATCGCCTCGCGCCCCTGAAACACCTCGGCGCGATTGCGCCAGCGGCTGTCCTCGGTATAGGCGCCGGCAACCCGAACCGGGTCGCGCGAATTCCAGGCATCCTCCGCCATGCGCGCCTTCTGCGCGGCGGTCTCGCGGGTGAAAGGCGGCAGTGGCGGGCGTGACATCGGCGATCCCTCGCGGTTGTTTTTCACACGCAAATCTATCGTCGCGCCACGCAGAGTCGATGGGGCGTTTCCTATCGGCCGATACTCAAGCCAGATCGGCCTTGATCAGCGCGCGGATCGACTTCGGAATCGGCTGCGCCCTGCCCTGACTGACGAAGGCGACGCGCACCTGTGCCTTCACAAGCACGTCATCGCCGCGCCTAACCTCCTGCGCGAGCATGATGGAGGCGCCCTTCACCGCGATCGGCCAGGTCACGACGTCGAGCATGTCGTCCATCCGCGCGGGCTTCAGGAAGTCCAGCGTCATCGAGCGCACCACGAAGGCGAAGCCGCCGGTCTCCTCC
>DASVOL010000336.1:0-2944 GCA_036383375.1 Bradyrhizobium sp.
AGCGAGCGTTGGTGTCCCAGTTGGTGAATGATCCGACCCCAGTCGTGCGGTCGCGCGGAGATTTCTTGACGAGACACCCACGCTCCTCGCAATGACGGACGTCAGGCTTTCCCGCTCTTCCTTCGCCCGAGCTGCCACAGCATCAGATTCCATACGATGCAGGTGGCGAGTGCGCAGCTGAGGCCGACGGCTGAGCCGAATTGCGCGACCGCGATGTGCAGCACGGCGATGCCAAGGCCGAAGCCGAGCAGGCCCCAGGCGCTGTTGGCGAGCACGGCGGCGGTGGCGGGGCCGCCGATTCGCGGATGCAGGATCAGCATCATCGAGGAGAACACGATCGGAAACAGCGCGATCACCCCGGTGACGCGCGGACCGACCCAGGTCGACGCGGTGACGACCGTGCCGACCAGGCTTGCGACCAGTGCGGCGCGCAGCGGGATGTCGTACCAGCGGCGCGCGATCAGCGGCATCTTGGCGACGTGGCGATAGGGCTTGAGCAGCGGGATACAGATCGCAAAGGCAAGGGCGTTGAGGATCAAGCCGCCGGCAAGCGTCCACGCGAACTGGCGGATGATGGTGCCGAGCACCAGCCACAACGCGATCGCGGCGCCCGCGCTGATCCACATGCTGAAGCGTTGCGCCAGCACCGCATAAGTGAGGCCCATGAAGATCGTCGCGGCATTGACCGGCAGGCTCGACAGTGCGCCTTCGGCGATGAAGGCCGCGTCATGATCAAGCGCAAGGAAGGTGTAGGACGGCCCGGCCGAGATCGGCAGGGTGGCGATCAGCGCGCCGATCACCGGCCCCGACCGTTCCGTGATGATGGACGCACTGACCACGAAGGCGGCCGCAACCGCCATGCGCAGCACAAGGAGCAGCACGAAGTGGAGTTCGGGGGACATTTCTTCTTTTCTTATCCTCCCCTGGAGGGGGAGGATCGGTTCGCATGCAGCGCAGCGAAATGCGAAACGAGGTGGGGTGATCTCTCAACACGGGCGCCGATCGGGTGAAGAGACTTTCACCCCACCGCGCCGCTCATTGCATTCGCGTCGACCCTCCCCCTCCAGGGGAGGGTCAGCGAGACATCACACCCGCTGCATCGTGACCGACACTTTCGGGCCGTTCTTGATGGTCTGATAGACCACGCAATAACGCTCGGTGAGTTTCAGCAGCAGGTCGAGCTTGTCCTGCGGTGCGTCGGTGCCGACGTCGAAGCGCAGGCGGATCTCGCGGAAGCCGACCGGGGCCTCCTTGTCGACGCCGAGCGTGCCGCGGAAATCGAGATCGCCCTCGGCGAACACGTTGCCTACCTTGAGCGGCACCTCGACGGCGGTCGCGACCGATTTCAGCGTGACGCCGGCGCAGGCGACCAACGCTTCCAGCAGCATGTCACCGGAACAGAGCTCGAGCCCGGAGCCGCCGGTGGCGGGATGCAGGCCGGCGACCGCGAGCGCGCGGCCGGTTTCGACCTTGCAGGACAGGCTTTCGTTGTCGATCGTGCCCTTGGCCTTCAACGTGATCACGGCGGCCTGGGGGTCGGTCTTGTAGCGCTCCTTGATCGGAGCCTGCATTGCGCGGAGTTCGGCGGAGTCCATGGTTCTGCTCCCGGCTATTCTTCTTTATTCCGATGTAAGGCCTTATAGCGCCGATGTCACCACCACATCGCTTCGCCGGCGCTGGATTTGTCCGTGACGTCACGCACCTGGCGGTCCAGCGAGCGGTCGAGCGCGGTCAGCACACGGCGCTTGAAGGTATCGAACAGCTCCGATTTGCGGTCGCGCGGCCGCGCCAGATTGATGGTGATCTGCTCGAACAGCCGACCCGGCCGCGGCCGCATCACCAACACGCGGTCGGCCAGCACCACCGCCTCGTCGACGTCGTGGGTGACCAGGATCAGGGTCGGGCGCGTGTCGGCCCAGAGATCGAGCAAATGGTCCTGCAGGTCGCGCCGCGTGAAGGCATCGAGCGCCGAGAACGGCTCGTCGAGCAGCAGCACTTCGGGCTGCGGCACCAGCGCGCGAGCGATCGCGACCCGCTGCGCCTGCCCGCCGGAGAGTTCGCGTGGCCAGGCCGCCGCCTTGTCGGCAAGGCCGACGCGGGCCAGCGCCGCCGCGACCCGCTCGCGTCTCACATCAGCCGCGAGGTCGGCGAGACCGAAGCCTATATTGTCGGCGACCGTGAGCCAGGGCAGCAGCCGCGGCTCCTGGAAGATGATGCCGATCTTGGCGTGCGGCGATGATATCACCGCATTGTCGAGCGTCACGCTGCCGGTGCTGGCGCGATCGAGGCCGGCGATGGCGCGCAGCAGCGTCGACTTGCCGCAACCGGAGCCGCCGATGATCGCGACGATCTCGCCGGGCTGGATTTCGGCCGAGAAGCGCTCCAGCGCGTGAACGCCGTTCGGATAGGTCTTGCCGACATCCTTCAGCGCCAGCATCACTGCCCTCCCCGCGCGCCGAACGCATCCTGCCAGCGCAGCAGCGGCGCGGTTGCGACCTCGATCAGCCAGTCGGTCAGCTTGCCGAGAATCGCGAAGATCACGATCGCGGCGAGGATCTGCACCGGCTTGCCGAGCTGCTGGCCGTCGATCAGGAGATAGCCGAGCCCTTCGGAGGCGCCCATGAATTCGGCGGCGACCACGAACATCCAACCGAGGCCGAGGCCGACACGGAGCGACACCACATAGGCCGGCAGCACCGCCGGCAGCAGGATGCGGCGGATCATCGCGAAGCCGGACAGCCGGAACACGCGGCCGACCTCGACCACCTTGCGATCGACCGACAGGATCGCACCCATCACCCCGAGATAGATCGGAAAGAACACGCCGACCGCGATCAGCGCGACCTTCGAGGTCTCGAAGATGCCGAGCCACAGGATGAACAGCGGCACCCAGGCGATCGAGGGGATCGCGCGCAACGCCTGCACGGTCGGATCGAGCAGCCGC
>DASVOL010000337.1:0-3190 GCA_036383375.1 Bradyrhizobium sp.
GGACTGCAGCTCCTGGCCGTGCATGGCGTAACGGGAGAAGATGGCGGCCTGGGTCTGCGGCTGGCCCTCTCCGCCCATCGTGCCGAACGATATCAGCCGCCCATCGCCGAGCTCGGCCATCGCCGGCTGGATGGTGTGGAACGGCAGCCGGCCGGGATCCAGCCGATTGGTATCGCTCTCGCCGAGACTGAAGCTCGTTCCGCGATTCTGCCAGGTCACCCCGCTCTCGGGCAGGATGACGCCCGAACCAAACTCCCAGTAGACGCTTTGAATGAAGCTGACGCTGAGCCCATTGCGATCGGTCGCAGCGAGCCACACCGTATCGCCCTGCCTGGACGGATCGGGCCACGGCGCGGCGCGGCGGTCGGATACCGTTTCGTGAAGCGCGGCCAGCGATTGCTCGGACAGGAATTCGGTGGCCGGGCGCTTCATGTAATCGGGATCGGTCACATGGCCGTTGCGAATACGGAACGCGGCTTTCGTGCATTCGACGAGCCGGTGCAGATGATCGACACCATCGGCTTCGCCGGCCATGCGCCGGGCATACAGTGCCAGGATCAGGAGCGAGGCCAGCCCCTGCGTCGGCGGCGGCATGTTGAAGACCTTGTGGCCGGACACCTCGACCGAGAGCGGCGTCACCAGCGATGCCTGATGCCGCTCGAGGTCAGCCAATCGCAGCGGGCTCCCTGCCCGCTCGAGATCGGCCGCCATCGCGCGCGCCAGTTCACCGCGATAGAAATCGGACAGGCCGGCCTTGGCCAGACGCCGCAGCGTCGCGGCGACACGTGGCTGCCGCAGCCGTGTACCGAGCGCGAGCGGGGCGCCTTGCGGCAGATAGACCTCGGCATAGCCGGGCACGTTCTCGAGCTCATGCCGCTTCTTGCGGATGTTCTCGTGCAGCGTGCTGGTGACGGCCACGCCCTCCTCGGCATGCCGGATTGCGGGTTCGAGCAGCCGCGCCATCGGCAGCCGCCCGTCGTGACGATCGCGGCTGAGCTCAAAGGCCTTCTGCCAACCGTCGACAGTGCCGGCGACGGTGAGCGCGGCGAGCGGACCGCGACCGGGAATGCTGCTGCAGCCACGCTCGCGATACCAGTTGCGATCCGCCGCCATCGCAGCGCGTCCGCAAGCCTGAATCCCGACCGGCGCCGAACCGGCGCGGCCGACCAGCCAGAAGCTGTCGCCGCCGAGGCCGTTCATATGCGGATAGGCCACGGCAATCGTCGCGGCCGCGGCGATCATCGCCTCAATGGCATTGCCACCTTCCGACAGGACCGCGAGTCCGGCCTGCGCCGCCAGGTGGTGCGGCGCGGTCACCATGCCGCCATAGCTTCGTTTTGTCTGCAACATCAGCCGTATCTCCCAAGCACGGTATGTAATAATATTTTTACTTACCGTGTCAAGGCGCCAGAGATCGGTCTTTAATATACGGGTGCCGAACCGTCGAGCTCGTCACAAGGACCGGCCATTGCGGTTCGGCACCGTGATCATTGCATGAAGCTCAGGCAGCCGCTACCTCGTGGCTAGCCATCACCTCCAGCGCTCTCAGAATTGCGGAATGGTCCCAGGCCTTGCCGCCGAGGGCGGTACAGGCGTTGAACAATTGCTGGGCGGCGGCAGTGCCCGGCAGCGACAGTCCGAGTGCCCGCGCGCCTTCCAGCGCAAGGTTGAGATCCTTCTGGTGCAGCTCGATGCGAAAGCCCGGATCGAAGTTGCGCTTCAGCATGCGCTCGCCGTGCACTTCAAGGATCCGGGACGACGCGAAGCCGCCCATCAGCGCCTTGCGCACCAGCGCGGGATCGGCACCCGCCTTGGACGCGAACAGCAGGGCTTCGCTCACCGCCTCGATGGTCAACGCCACTATGATCTGGTTCGCAACCTTGGTGGTCTGGCCGTCGCCATTGCCGCCGACATGCGTGACATTCTTCCCCATCGCGTCGAACAGGGGCTTCATCGCGTTGAATGCCCGCTCCCGCCCGCCGACCATGATGGTCAGGCTTGCCGCCTTTGCGCCGACCTCGCCGCCGGAAACCGGCGCGTCGAGGTAGTCGGCCCCGAGCGCATCGATCTTCCGTGCAAACTCCTTGGTCGCCAGCGGCGAGATCGAACTCATGTCGACCACGATCATGCCTTTGGAGACCCCCTCCGCGACGCCGCCCTGGCCGAACAGCACGGCTTCGACATGCGGCGTGTCCGGCACCATGATGATCACGGCGTCCGCTTCCTGCGCTACTTGCTTCGCGGACTCGCAAGCGACGCCACCGGCCGCAATCAGCTCGGGCCGAATAGGCACAACGTCGTGCAGGAACAGGCGATAACCCGCAGCCAGGAGGTGGCTCGCCATCGGACGTCCCATGGTGCCGAGCCCGATAAATCCGATGTCTTTCATTGTCGTCGCTCCTGTCAGCCTGATTAAGTCACGAAGGTCTGCGCGGCGTGCCAGGCGAGGCTCTCGGGCGTGGTCGTCCGCGGCTTGTATTCGCATCCGATCCAGCCGCGATATCCGATGCTGTCGAGATGCTTGAACAGATAGGGATAGTTGATCTCGCCGGTCCCCGGCTCGTAACGGCCGGGATTGTCGGCGAGCTGGACATGCGCGATCCGGTCGAGATGCTTTTGCATGGTCCGCGCCAGATCACCTTCCATGATCTGCATGTGATAGATGTCGTACTGGATGAACAGGTTGGATGAGCCCACGTCAGCAATCAGCTGCACCGCCTGTTCCGTCCCGCTCAGGAAGAAGCCGGGAATGTCGAGCGTGTTGATCGGCTCGATCAGGAGCTTGATCCCATGCTGGCCGAGCGCAGCGGCGGCGAAGCGCAGATTGGACACCAGGGTCTCGCGCAGGTCGGCGGCATCCGCTCCGGCGGGAGCGATGCCGACCAGGCAGTTCAACTGCCGGCAATCGAGCGCCTTCGCGTAGTCGATGGCGCGCACCACGCCGTCGCGAAATTCATCGACCCGGTTGCGCAGGATCGCAATGCCCCGCTCGCCTGCGGCCCAATTGCCGGCCGGAAGATTGTGCAGCACCTGGGTCAGCCCGCAGCGCGCCAGCTCCTCGCGCAACGCGCCCTTTTCGAAGTCGTATGGAAAGAGATACTCGACTGCGTTGAAGCCGGCGGCCTTGGCGGCGGCGAACCGATCGAGGAACGGCAGCTCGTTGAAGAGCATGGTGAGGTTGGCGGCAAAT
>DASVOL010000338.1:0-8511 GCA_036383375.1 Bradyrhizobium sp.
TAGTACGCGGTTCGCCGAGCACGTCGCGGAATCTCCGCGCGCATCCGCTTTTGTGACGTGCCGTTGCCGGGCCGCTACGTCATTGCACAATCTGAGAAGGCGTTGGCGCGATCGCGCGGCGGGCTCTTTTCATTCAGCGCACGCAAGGCAGATGATGGTTAGGGCCGCAAGGCCGTCGCGATCAGGGCGGTCGAGGGAATCGCGAAGGTGTCACCGATCCGCCCGCGCTCGATCTCGGCGCGGAAGGCGCGCGCGACCGCCGCGCTCTGGTCCGCGTCGAGCCCGCTCCAATGCGGCATGAACTCGAACAGTTTGTCGACATCGGCAGGATTGGCGACGTTGAGCCTGAAGTCGTGGGTGATCTCGGCGACAGCAGGATCGGAGAAGCCGGCCGCGATGACCGCCGCAGCGAGGCGGCCGGGATCGGCGAGCTCGGCGAGGCCCGTGCATGGCATCGGCGTGACGTTATCGGGATAGAGCCGCCGGATCACCTGCGAGAGCAGCAGATGCACGGCGGCGCCGTCGGCGCTTTTCCAGACCGCAATCGCCGCCGATCCACCCGGCCGTGTCACCCGCGCCATCTCGCGCAGCCCGGCGCGCCAATCCGGAAACAGCATCACGCCGAACACCGAGACCGCCGCATCGAACGCGGCATCCGGCAGATCGAGCGCCTGGCCGTCCATCTGCCGTGCATCGATATTCGCCGCATCATGCGCGCGGACCCGCGCCACCATGCCGGCCGAGAAGTCGATCGCGGTGACGTCAGCGCCCCTGCGCGCGGCCGCAAGCGCCGCGGCCCCCGTACCGGTGGCGACGTCGAGCACCTTCGACGACGGGCCGATCGGGAGCATCGCGACCGCGGCCTCGGCGAAGTGTGTCGTGAACGGCTGCGACTGCGCCTCGTAGGTCGCGACCATCTTGTCCCAATGCGCGGGATCGTGGAACGGAAGCGCCTTCGCCTGGTCACTTGGCTGCATGAATCTGGTCCTCGAGACTTTGTTTGTGTTTGGCGAGGCGGCGCTTGAAATCCTTCGCGAGGGCGTCGAGGGCCACGGCACCGAGGCGCTTCAGGAAGATCGCCTCGACCTCGCGAAACGTGCCTGACAGTGCGTCGTTGACGGCCTGTTCGACCAGGCAGCCGGGATTTTCCGAGCGATGGCCCATCGCGACGATGGTGGGCGCGCCGACCGCGCGATAGATGTCGGCGAGCGTGATGTCGGCGGGATCGCGCGCCAGCGTCCAGCCGCCGCCATGGCCCTTCTCGGAGCGGACCAGGCCTTGCTCGCGCAGGCCCGCCATCACGCGGCGGACCACCACCGGGTTGGTGGCCATCGCCTGTGCAAGTTGCTCCGACGTGACCGGCTCGCCCGCTCCGATCATGTGGAGGAGGCCGTGCAGGACGCCGGATAGACGACTGTCGCGTATCATGTAACTTCATATGTTACATGATGGAGTGGACGTCAAGAGGCGAGCATCGCCTATGGCTGACCCCATCCCGACCTTCTCCCATTCACGGGGAAGGAGAAGAGATCAGGGCCTGCACCGGGGTTATGATTCTTCAATCGGGATTCCCGTGCCGGATTTGGCGGCGTCGCCCGTTTAATTCCCATCGGGGTCTTGAGAGGCGGGGGCGGTATCGTGGGCAGTGTGGCTGTAGATCGGATGTTGCTGGATGCGGTGGCGCATTATGGCGCGGGCCGCGCGATGGAGGCCGGCACCTTGTGTGGCGATATCCTGATCGCCGATCCCGACCATATTCCGGCGCTGCATCTGTCTGCCGTCATCGCCTTCGTGACTGATCGCGCCGCGGAAGGCGCGGTGCTGCTGAACCGGGTGTTCAGCCTCGATCCGCACCATGGACCGGCGTTCGCGACGCTCGGCGATGCGCTCGCCGTGAAGGGCGAGCACGAGGGTGCGGTGGCGGCGTTCCAGCGCGGCGTGACGTTGCGGCCAAAGGATGCCGGCCTGCACATCAAGCTCGGCGTCGCGCTGTGCGAGCTGTCGCGCTTCGACGAGGCCGAGGCGGCGTTTCGCCGCGCGATCGCTCTCGATGGCGGTCTGACACGGGCGCGGTTCAACCTCGCCGTTGCGCTGGCCGGGCAGCAGCGGCCGGTCGAGGCGGAGCAGGCCTATCGCGAGGTGATCGCGCGTGATCCGGCCTATCGCGGCGTCTGGCTCAACCTCGGCAATGCGTTGACCGATCAGAAGAAGCACGATGCTGCTGCCACCGCCTATCGCCGCGGGCTCGGCGTGGATCCCGACCATCCCGGGCTGCATAGCGGCCTCGGTGCGGCCCTTTACCGCCTGGGCCGGCTGGAGGACTCGGTCCTGCACTATCGCCGGGCGATCGCGCTCGAGCCCGACAATTTCGCGCCGCGGCGCCTGCTGGCCATGGTGCTGCACGAACTGGGCGAGCGCGAGGAGGCGGTCCGCATCTATCGGCAGGTCTCGGCCCGCGATCCGTCCGATCACGTCATCCTCAACAATCTCGGTGCCTGCCTGTTCGAGCTCGGACAGGTCGACGACGCCATCGGCTGCGCCGAGCTGGCGCTGGCGCTCAAGCCGGACTATGCCGCCGCGCACACCAATCTTGGAATCATCTTCGAGGCGCAGAACCTGGTCGAGGCGGCGGTCGCCGCGCATCGGCGGGCCATCGAGCTCGAACCCAATTACGCCAAGGGCCACGCCAATCTTGCCGTCGCGCTGCGCAACGCCGGTGAGATCGATGCCGCACTGGTGGCCTCGCGCCGCGCCATCGCGCTCGATCCCGAACAGCCGCTGGCGCATTACAACCATGCGCATTTCTTGCTGATGAACGGTGAGTTCGAGGAGGGTTTTGAAGAGTATCAGTGGCGCCGCAAGACCAAGATGCTCAGCGAAGGCGATCCGGTGTTCGACGAGCCGGAATGGCAGGGCGAGCCGCTGGCGGGACGCACGCTGCTGCTGTTTGCCGAATACGGGCTCGGCGACGCCATCAATTTCGTCCGCTATGTGCCGATGTTGGCGGGCAGTGGCGGCCGGATCATTCTGCAGGTACAGCCGGCGCTGGTCTCGCTGCTGCGCCCGATGCTGCCCGATGTCACGGTGTTCGCGCGCGGCGAGCCATTGCCGCCGTTCGACCTGCAACTGCCGCTGCTGAGCCTGCCGCGGATTTTCCGCACCACCGTCGAGACTATTCCCGCCGCCGTGTCTTATCTGAAGGCCGACGCCACCAAGCTCGCGCGCTGGCGCGAGGCGCTCGCAGGCCCGTCCGCGCTGAAGGTCGGCGTGGTCTGGGCCGGCAATGCCAGGCACAAGGGCGACCGCCAGCGCTCGCTGCCGGCGGACGCCGTGCTGCCGCGGCTGGTCACATCAGGCGTCCAGCTCTACAGTCTGCAGAAGGAGCCGCGGCCGGACGATGCCCCGGTGCTGCGGCGTCTCGGTGCCGATATTATCGACCTCGCGCCGACGCTCGGCGATTTCGCCGACACCGCCGCGGCCGTCTGCACGCTCGATCTCGTCATCGCCGTCGACACCTCGGTGGCGCATCTCGCCGGCGCGCTGGGCCGCCCGGTCTGGATGTTGTGCCCCTATGCGCTCGACTGGCGCTGGCTACGCGACCGCGCCGACACGCCGTGGTATCCGACCATGCGGCTGTTCCGCCAGGACAGACCGCAGGCCTGGGAGGGCGTGCTGACGCGGATGTCCGACGAGCTTGCACGCGTTGCGCGCGGCGAGCGGGACCTGCTGCTGCCGCAGGCGTCCCGCGGCTGACCAACAGCCGAGCCTTCCGGCCAGTCACGTCGCGCTCATTCCCTGGGCGCCGCCGAGCAGCTTGGCGTTGAGCCGGCCGCCGTCGAACAGCATTTCACTGACCGCGCCGTCGAGGTCTG
Organism: Bradyrhizobium sp.; assembly: GCA_036383375.1. Lineage (GTDB taxonomy): Bacteria > Pseudomonadota > Alphaproteobacteria > Rhizobiales > Xanthobacteraceae > Bradyrhizobium. The sequence goes on from DASVOL010000338.1 coordinate 3,873, forward strand.
AGGTCGTGACTTCCCCGCCGCCGTCGCGGATGATGCTGGCCTGGGCGAGGCGGCGCATCAGCTCCTTGATGAAGGCGGCGCTGACGCCCTCGGTGCGCCGCACGGCGTCGTCGATGACGGGCTGTTCGAGCGGCAGGCCCTTGCCATAGAGCCGGATCAGCTTGCCGCGCCCGGTCTCGTCGGGCAGCGGCACCTCGATCGCCTGGTCGATGCGGCCAGGCCGGCCGGCCAGCGCGCCCTCGAGCTCCTCGGGGCGGTTGGTGGTCAGCACGAACAGGATGTCGCAATCCTCCTTCAGGCCGTCCATCTCGTTGAGCAGCTTGTTGAGCAGCGATTCCTCGCACGGTCCGCCCATATCCTCGCGGTCGCGTGCGATCAGGTCGACATCCTCGATCACCACCATGGCCGGTTGCAGCAGGCGGGCGAGGTTCATATAGGCGCCGAGCAGGCCGACCTGCTCGGCGGTGATGATCAGCGTAGTGTGATCCGGCAGGTTGGTGGCGAGATAGCGAATGGTGTGGGTCTTGCCGGTGCCGGGCGGGCCGTAGAGCAGGATGCCCTTGCGGGTCGACTGGCCGAGCTTGCGCAGCAGATCGCGGCTTTCGACAAAGCCGAGCACGTTGCGGTCGAGCAGCCGCAGCGTCCGTTCCGGCAGGATCACGTCGTCGCGCACAACCGTCGGCAGGCGATGCACAGTCAGGCCGCGCGAACGACCGCGATAATTGGCGCCATCCTCCAGCGACAGGATCTTGCCGCGATAGGAGCGCGCCGCATGCACGGCAGTTTCCAGTTCGGCGAAGGTGCGCTGCACGAAAGCATTGCCGGCCGCACCGGCGGGCAATGCAAGCTCGATGCGCAGCGACGGCTCGTGATTATACTCGCGATAGAACGTCAGCAGCACGGCGTAGCGCAGTTCGCCGGTTCGGCACAGCCATAGTCCGTTGGCGAGGCATTTCACCGGCTCGGGCTCGCCGATATCGACGTCGCGATATTGCGGCGGCGCGATCGCCGGTGCATTCCGGCCAGCCTTCATCAGCGCCGCGAAGTCGAGCGTCTCGTAGCGATATTCTTCATGGATGCCGAAGAAGTGGATTGGATCGCTGAACAGCTTGTCGATCGCGACCTGGACGTCGGCGCGCATGTGGCCCGGAAACTGTCGGGCCCGTGTCACGATCAGGTTGCGCGGCACACCGGCGAAATGCCAGTCGAGCGCAACATAGGCGGATCGAAACGTCTCGCCCGGCAATTCTTCCGAGCTGCGGCGTGCCGCGAGCAGGCAGTCGCTGCACAGCGATGCAGTCGTCGTCCCGGGGATCAGAATCTCCGTCACGGCCCTTGGGGCTTCGCAGAGATCGCAGGGGCGGCCGGCATCGGCGGATTCCGTGGTGATCATCAACGGCTGGCCGTTGGAGCGGATCAGCCACTTCGCCGAGTTGAAGATGGCCCGCGCGACCGGTCCCGGATAGGGGCCGCACGGAATTGCACCCTTGGTCTCGATCAAGGCAGCGCAGGCGATGGCTTCCTGCTCGGATTTTCCAAATACCGTGCGCAACAAATCCTGCACGAATTCCAGCGGGGTCTCATCGTCATCGTGAATGAAGAGCCGCACCGGACCGTCGTCGCTGAACACGTCGTGCATGAGACCCCCGAAACGCAACCGGAAACAAATAGAACAAAATAAGAACATCATGGCCGCCGCCCTGCGTCAAGCGAAAGATTCCGCCGCCTCATCCCTGACGTGTGGCGTGCCGCCCGGTGGGCTCGCCTCGGAACACGCTGCATCTGTAAACGCCGTTCAACACTTGTGACGTTTGTGTTGCGGCAAATGCCAAGAGATGGTCGTCGCAGCAGCAAACTTCCGACACATCATCAAGGCGAAAAGGGGCGATCCGACATGGCGCGAGCGCGAGAGCAGTTTCCTTCCGGGGATCTGCGGTCGCGCAATTATTTTAATAAGAGGCCCTCGTGTCGCACAAACTTCGCCTTGCGATCCTTCTCGTCCTCACCTTGTTCGTCTCGCCCGCGCTTGCGCAGCCGGCCGCCAAGCCGGCGCCGCCGCAACCGAGTACCAGCGATGCATTGACGCCGGAGCAGGCGAAGCGCGCACTCGAGACGCTGCAGGACGACAAGAAGCGCGGCGAGGTCATCAACACGCTACGCGCGATCGCCAAGGCCTCGCCGCAGGCCGCGCAACCTGCGCCAGCGGCCGAGCCGCCTGCACCCGCGTCGCAGTCGCCGATCCCGCTCAGCGCGGACAGCCTCGGTGCGCAGCTTCTGCTGATGGTCTCGGAGCAGGTCGGCGAGATGTCGCGCGAGGTCGCCGACGTCGCGCGCACGCTGACGCATTTCCCGGCGTTCTACTACTGGTTCGTGCGCACCGCCAACGATCCGGCTGCCTATGGCCTGCTGATCGATATCGCGTGGAAGCTGGCGCTGGTGTTCGGCTGCGCGCTCGCGGCCGAGTGGGTGGTGTTCCGCCTGATCAAGCGGCCGGTCGCGTTCCTCGAAGCGCGGCTGCCGCAGACCGCGCGCGTGCCGGTGCAGGCGCTCGCCAGCGCCGATCCGCCGTCGTCGGTTGCCGACGTCACGCCGGAGGGCGATCTGCATCGCCGCCGGCTCAGCCTGGCGCGGGCCTGGCAGTCGCTGGTCCGGTTGCCCTTCGTGCTCGGCCGCCTGCTGCTCGAATTGCTGCCGGTCGTCGTGTTCGGCGGCATCGCCACCGCGCTGCTCGGCACCGAGATCGGCGACCAGTCGACCACGCGGCTCGTGATCCTCGCCGTCGTCAACGCCTATGTGTTCTCGCGCGTGCTGATCTGCGCCGTGCGCGCGCTGGCAGGGCCCTTCGGCCTGTTCCGCGTCCGGGCCGAGACCGCGGCCTATATCGAGATCTGGGCGCGGCGCATCGTTGCGGTGGGGGTCTCGGGCATCGCCTTTGCCAATGTCGCATTGCTGCTGGGGCTGCATCGCGCCGGCTACGCTGCGTTGCTTCGGCTCGTGATGCTGGTGGTGCATCTCTTCATCGTCGTCATCATCCTGCAATGCCGCCGCCAGGTCGCCGACGTCATCCGCGCGCCGGCCGATCGCACCGGCCTTGCGGCGCGCACGCGCAACCGTCTCGCGTCGCTGTGGCATGTGCTGGCGATCGCGCTCGATCTCGCGCTGTGGGCGGTGTGGGCGCTCAACATCCGCAACGGCTATTCGCTGCTGCTGCAATATTTCGTCGGCACCGTCGCGGTCCTGCTGGTCACCCGGCTCGTCACCATGGTGGTGCTGAGCCTGATCGATCGCGGCTTCCGCATCAGCCCGGACCTGATGCAGCGCTTCCCGGGGCTCGAGACCCGCGCCAACCGCTATCTGCCGCTGCTGCGCAAGGTGGTCACGACGGTGATCGCCGTGATCGGCTTCGTCGCGCTGCTCGAGGTCTGGGGCGTTGATGCCATCGTTTGGTTCTATGGCGGCCAGATCGGCTCTCGCCTGATTTCGGCGCTGGTGACGATCGGCATTGCCGCGCTCGCCGCGGCGGTGATCTGGGAAGGCGCCAATGCGCTGATGGACCGGCAGATCGACACTCTGTCGCGCGAGGGGCATTTCGCCCGCGCTGCGCGCCTGCGCACCTTCCAGCCGATGCTGCGCACCGCGCTGTTCTGCATGATCGTCGCTGTCGTTGGACTCACCGCGCTCAGCGAGATCGGTGTCAATGTCGCGCCGCTGCTCGCCGGTGCCGGCATCGTCGGCATCGCGATCGGCTTCGGTTCGCAGAAGCTGGTGCAGGATCTGATCACCGGGCTGTTCCTGCTGATCGAAAATACCGTGCAGGTCGGCGACACCGTCACGGTGTCCGGCCTGTCGGGCGTGGTCGAGAATGTCTCAATCCGCACCATGCGTCTGCGCGCCGGCGACGGCTCGGTGCATATCGTGCCGTTCAGCGCGGTGACGACGATCACCAATGCGAGCCGCGGCGCCGGCAATGCCGCGGTCAGCGTCAACGTGTCCTACAAGGAGGACACCGACCGCGCCGGCGAGGTGCTGAAGGACATCGTCGCCGGGATGCGCCAGGAGACGGCGTATCGCGCGCTGATCCGCGGCGATCTCGAATTGTGGGGCGTCGACAAGGTCGACGGCTCGGTCGTGACCATCGTCGGCCAGATCCGCTGCACCGATGGCGGCCGCTGGTCGGTGCAGCGCGAGTTCAACCGCCGCATGAAACGGCGCTTCCAGGAGGAGGGCATCGAGATCGCCTCGATGGGCCAGACCATCCTGATGCAGCTTCCCGCGCCGTCGGAGCCGGATGCCAACAAGCTGCCGCGCCGCGCGGCGGGCTGATCTGCGACCTGCGTTCCGTCTCATCGTTGCGACAGTGTCTCGCGACGATGAGACGGCAAAGAGCCTCGCCGGACCCGAGGCACGGCTTGCGCTTGGCCGAAAACGCGCCTTTTTCCTCCTCTCCTGCGATTTCCTCCGCTGGCACAGCGCTTGCTCAACGCATCTTCGAATGCGCGGCAAGACGCATTGCATGACTGAACCCAAAGCGAAGGAAGGAAACGCACATGGAGCTTGGCTACTTCACCATGCCCTCGCACCCGCCGGAGTGCGGATTGAAGGAGGGCCACGACTGGGACCTGCAGACGCTGCGCTGGCT
>DASVOL010000339.1:0-1669 GCA_036383375.1 Bradyrhizobium sp.
AGCACGAACGGCAGCGCGACCAGATAGACCAGGACCGTCAGCAGCGCCGTCTTGACGCCCTCGATGGTCGCGAGCGTCACCGGCAGCGCCGTGCCGGGATGATCGGCCGGATAGTGCTCGCGTTCGACATGGTCGGCGACGTCGTCGACGAACAGGCTCGCCACCAGCGAGGTGATCGCGGGCATCAGGAAGATGCCGCCGAGCACGACGCCGAGGCCCGCCGAGATTGAGATGACCCAGGACAGCACGTGCAGGGTGGAATGGAAGTTGGGGCCGAGCATGCCTTCGGCCCAAACCTCGCCGGTGTCGGCAAACCAGCTCAGCAGCCGCTGCAATCCGATTGCCAGCACGGTGATCAGCACCAGCGCAAGCCCGATCGAACGCCACAGGATCGTGCGCATCGGCGGCGACAGGATTTGCGAAAGCGCCTTGACGGCGGCGTCGAACATGATCGGGTTACCTCTGCAAAATGACGAGCGAGAGGTAGCCACCCAATATGGCTTCGGCAAGTGCCGCTTGTGTCGCGGTCACAGCGTTTTCGAGCGAAGCTTGCCCGCACGTGATGCGCGGTGGACGCCGGTTCGGGTCAGGAAGCGCTTCAGGCGTCGAGCGGCTTGCCGCGGACGTTGGGCCCCCAGACACCGATCGTAACAATGACGATGACCATCGCCGCGGTGATCAGGCCGAACACCCCGCTGACGCCGGCCTCCCTCAACATGAACGCCACGATGAAGCCGGAGAACGTCGCGCTGAGTCGGCTCATCGAATAGACGAGACCCGCCGCGCGCGCCCGGATCGCGGTCGGGAACACCTCGGTCTGGTAGGCGTGATAGGCGTAGGACAGCGTCATGTTGGCGCCGGTCACCAGCACGCCGCTGGCGATCAACAGCACCGGCTCGGTGAGTTGCGCAAAGGCGAGGCCGAACACCGAAATCGCGGCGGCGGCGCCGCAGATGATCCATTTGCGCTCGAAGCGGTCGGCGAAGGTTGCGGCCAGCAGCGGCGCGAGCGGATAGGCGAAGGCGATGATGAAGGAATATTGCAGGCTCTTGGTGACGTTGATGCCCTTCTCGACCAACAGCGCCGGAACCCAGTTGGAGAAGCCGTAGACGCCGAACGCCTGGCACAGATTGAAGATCATGAAGAGCACGACGAGCGAGGCGTAAGGCGGCCGGAACAAATCGGCATAGCCGGTCTCGACGCCCGCACGTGCCGGCGCCATTGCGGCCTTAACGGCAGGGCGCGGCGCGGCCGCAGGCGATGAAGCTTCGAGCTTCCGCATGATTGTCTCGGCTTCGGCAAGGCGGCCATGCCGGGCCAGCCACAGCGGGCTTTCCGGCACATAGAGCCGCAGCACCCAGATGATCATGCTGGCGGCGGCGCCGATCAGCACCACCCAGCGCCAGCCATCGATGCCGTAAGGCGAGAGCGGCACCAGCCACCACGACAGCGCAGCGACGATCGGCACCGCCGACAGCATCACCGCCTGGTTGATCGCAAAGGCCCGGCCGCGCATCCAGCTCGGCACCAGCTCGGTGATGTAGGCGTCGATGGTGATGACCTCGATGCCGATCCCGATCCCGGCGATGAAGCGCCACAGCAGCACGCCGCCGGGGGTGGTCTGGCACGCCATGATCACCGACGCCGCGCTGTAGAACAGCAGCGAATA
>DASVOL010000340.1:0-2901 GCA_036383375.1 Bradyrhizobium sp.
ATCGCGTTCGATATCGCCCGCGGCCGCAGCATCAAGATCCTCGGCGTCGGTTCGGTGATCGTGTTCACCGCGGTCGGCAGCTACCTCACCTTCGTCGATCCGACGCCAAGCACCATCGCGGTGAAGATCGCCGTCGATGCCGGCATCCTGCTGGTGTCGTTCGGCTCGATCCTGATCGGCCATCCCTTCACGCGGCAATATGCGCTGGAGCAGGTCGATGCCGAGATCGCGAGACAGCCGGGCTTCCTCACTGCCAACTACCTGATCACCGGAGCCTGGACCGCTGCGACGCTGTTGATGTTGATCGGCAACATCGCAGTGCTCTATGTGCCGGCCCTGCCGCTATGGACCGGCCTCTTGATCGCCTTCGCGGCGCGCAACGCCGCGGTGGGCTTCACGCGCTGGTATCCGCAATATCGTGCGGCCAAGTACGGGACGCCGCCGCCCGGCGCGCTGCCGTCGCGCTAGATGCTGCAATAACAACATCACAACGATCATCCTGCCCCGGGGAAACGGAAACCACGACGATGAAGAGCGTATTTGCCAGGCTCGCGAGCGACTTCCTCTCCACCATCGTATTTCTTGTGGTCTACCTAGCCACCGACAACGTCCTGATCGCCACCGCTGTTGCGATCGTGGGCGCGATTGCCCAGGTGGTCTATGCTCGCGTCAAGGGACAGGCGCTCGGCTACATGACCTGGGCGAGCCTTGGGCTGGTGATCGTGCTGGGCGGCGCGACGCTGCTCACCAACGATCCGCGCTTCGTGCTGGCGAAGCCTGCGATCGGCCACATCGCGATCGGCGCGATCATGCTGAAGCGCGGCTGGATGCTGCGCTATCTGCCGCCGATCGTGATCGAGACCATTCCGGAATACGCCACCCTCGCCGGCTACGCCTGGGCCGGGCTGATGTTCATCCTCGCCGCCGGCACCATCGCGATCGCGGCGACCGGCGACATCAAGCTGTGGGCGTTCTACGTGTCGGTGGTGCTGGTCGGCGCCAAGATCGCCGCCTTCGCGATCCAGTACGTCGCTTTCCGTTTCCTGGTCGGCAACCGGCTGCGCGCCGCCGCCCGCGCCTGATCGCCGCAGCCGCGAACTAGGCGCAAGCTGCGAGATGGGCTATACCCGCGCACGCTCTGGTTTGACGCGTTTTCTTCACGCGAACCGGTAGCCACTTCGCTTGAAAACGCTTTCACCTGGAGGGGAGATATCAATGGCGGTGGACGGAAACTGGAATCTCACGATGACGACGCCGATGGGCGAGCGCAAGGCGACGCTGTCGCTGGCAAGCTCCGGCGGCACGCTCACCGGCACGCAGGGTGCCGAGGGCAACTCCACCGAAATCTTCGACGGCACCGTGAACGGCGACAGCGTCGCCTGGAAGGTCTCCATCACCAATCCGATGCCGCTGACGCTCGAATTCTCCGGCAAGGTCGCAGGCGACGGCATCTCCGGCGAGATGGGCATCGGCCCGATGGGCAGCTTCCCCTTCACCGGCACGCGGGCGTAAGCGTCCCCGTTTAGAACCAGATCTGCATCGGCAGATCATGCATATCCAGCGGCTGCGGTCCCCCGGGAACGCAGCCGCTTGGTTCATGAGCAGCCAGCGCCACCGCGCAGGCATCCAGCACGTCGTCGCGCTTCGCACCGGTGCCGATCCGCGTCTCGGTGAGCCAGCGATCGATCTCGCGAAAGCCTGATCGCTTCAGCAGCTTGCGGCGGAGCGCATCGCCCTCCTCCGATTTCTTGCGCGGCAAAGGCGTGCCGCCGTTCAGCCGCAGGAACACCAGTTCGGGATGCACCTCGCGAATGTCGCGCGCGGCATTCGCGCGCACGAACGCGTCGACCTCCATGATCTTGCTGCCGAGATGCCAGAGCTGGCGCGAGACGCGGGTCTGACCGCGGCGCAGCGCTTCACGGTTCGCCCGATCTGGATCGTCAAATTCCTGCCACAGCCAGCGCCGCGCCCCGGTGAAGACGCGCGAGGTGTGCGGACGCAGCCGTGCGCGAGCAAGCAGGTCGCAATCGCGCTCGCCATCATCGGTCATGCCGATCGGGATATCGATCCCGGCGCGATCGAACGGACGCGCCAGCGCTTCGGCAATATCAGGGTGAAAGGAAACCGTACGCCGGTCGCCGTCGATGCTGACGGCGACCCAGCCTTTGGAGAATCCGTCGAGGCCTGTCGCCCTCAACCCAGATTCAATTCCTTGAAGAAGTCGTTGCCCTTGTCATCAATGATGATGAAGGCGGGGAAATCGACCACTTCGATGCGCCAGATCGCTTCCATGCCGAGTTCGGGATACTCGACCACCTCGACCTTCTTGATGCAGTGCTCGGCGAGGTTCGCCGCTGCGCCGCCGATCGAGCCGAGGTAGAAGCCGCCGTGCTTCTTGCAGGCCTCGCGCACCGCGACCGCGCGATTGCCCTTGGCGACCATCACCATCGATCCGCCCGCGGCCTGGAACTGGTCGACGAAGGAATCCATGCGGCCGGCCGTGGTCGGGCCGAACGCGCCGGAGGCGTAGCCGTCGGGCGTCTTGGCCGGACCTGCGTAATAGACCGGATGGTTCTTGAAATAATCCGGCAGCGGCTCGCCCTTCTCCAACCGCTCGCGCAGCTTGGCGTGGGCGGAGTCGCGCGCGACGATCATGGTGCCGGTCATCGAGACGCGGGTCTTGATCGGATATTGCGACAGCGTGGCCAGGATGTCCTTCATCGGCTTGTTGAGGTCGATCTTGACGACCTCGCCGCCGAGCGACTGCTCAACCGCGGGCAGATACTGCGCCGGATTATGCTCGAGCTCCTCGAGATAGACGCCGTCCTTGGTGATCTTGCCGAGCACCTGGCGGTCCGCCGAGCAGGAGACGCCGAGCCCGATCGGCAGCGAGGCGCCGTG
>DASVOL010000341.1:0-1673 GCA_036383375.1 Bradyrhizobium sp.
TCTTCCGCCGCGTCTTGTCGTGCATGCCGGGCCGCGGATGGGAAAGGGCACGGCCGGACGGCTCGCCGGCCTCGTGTCCCTGATGCGCAGCGAAACGGCCGACGATCATCTGGGCGGCCGCGCCATGCTGGACGCGCTGTCCACGGCGATGTTTGCGCTGGTGCTGCGGCTTGCGAGCGAGACCGATGACAGGTCACACGGTCTGCTTGCACTGGTCGGCGATCCCCGCCTTGCGCCGGCGGTGGCGGCCATGTTCAACCAGCCTGCGCGCGCCTGGTCGCTGCCGGAGCTTGCGCGTCTCTGCAACATGTCGCGCGCCACGCTTGCACGCCAGTTCCAGGACAAGCTCGGGCGATCGCCCAGCGATCTGCTCACCGATATCAGGATGACGCTTGCGGCGAACGAGTTGAAGAGATCGTCGCTTTCGACCGGCGCCGTCGCGGAGATGGTCGGCTACCAGTCCGAGGCCGCATTTCAGCGCGCCTTCAAGAGCCATATGGGCGTGACGCCGGCACAGTGGCGAAAGACGCAGCACTCCGGAGAGGATGTGTTGGCCGGATCGAGCACACCGGCAGATCCGAACGGGAGTTCGCCGGCTGCGCACGAATGACCTGCAAGAGAAAAGCGGCCGATGGGCGATCGCCACCGGCCGCTCGGCGCGCTGTCATGCCTTCACGGCGGCCGCCTGCTGAAGAACTGCGATCATGTCCTCGGGCTCAGGGCGGCGGGTATAGTCGGGGTTCACTTCCGAGTAGAGGATCACGCCGTCCTGTCCGATGACGTAGCGGGCCGGCATCGGCAACGTCCAGCTCGGATCGTCGTTGAAGGTCGGCAGATCGTTCTTCAGCTGCTTGTAGAGCTCGACCAGATAGTCGGGCAGATGGAAGCGCAGTCCGAAGGCGTCGCCGATCTGCCCCTTCGCGTCGGACAGGATCGGGAACGAGAGCTTGTTCTGGCGCACCGATTTGCGGCTGTTCGGCGCGGTCTGCGGCGAGATCGCGACCAGCGACGCGCCGTATTTGTCGAATTCCGGCTTGGCGGCTTCCAGCGCTTGCAGCTCAATGTTGCAATACGGGCACCAGACGCCGCGGTAGAAGCTGAGCACCAGCGGACCGCGCTTCAACAGGTCGGCCGAGTTGACGATGTTGCCGTCCGGATCCCGGAGCGAGAAGGCAGGGGCGACATCGCCCGCCTTCTTGGCACGCTGGGCGGCACCGGATGCGATCAGCTGCGCGGTGGCGCGGTGCATGATCTCGATGACGGCTGGCGGAACGTTGTAGGGCGGCTTTCCGGCTTCGAAATCGGCCTTGAAAGCGTCGAGCTTGGCTTGCAGCGACATCGCGGTTCTCCTTGGCTTCTGCGTGGTGGACGGCAGCGCCGTCCGTTTGTTGAAATCACACGCAGGAAGCTAAAGCAGATGGCCGCGCAGGGTAGCGCTGCCGCTGGACTAGCGCTTATTCCCGATTGGAATAAGCGCGAACCGCTTCAACCGAATGACGCGTCATGCATTGAAGCTGCGCTCGAAGAAGTTCACGAATGCGCGCGCCTTGGCAGTCGCGGCGCGCCCGGTCGGAAGCACGGCCCAGAGGTCGAGCGCGGGCAGGCTCCACTCCGGCAGGACCGCACGCACGGCGCCCGCCTGGAGTTCGGGGGTGAACATCCATTCCGAGGCG
>DASVOL010000342.1:0-1713 GCA_036383375.1 Bradyrhizobium sp.
GCGCCGTTGGCGGCGACAGCCTCACGCGATGGCGATCGGCCTGATCGGCGAGCCGGTCGATCCCGCGAGACGCAACGGCAGCGCCACGAAGGTCACCCGAGGCTTGCGGGCCTGCGCGATCTCCTCGAGGTTCAAATTCTCCATGATATGAATGCCCTCGTCCACCAGCATGATGGCGTGCACCGAATTCCCCGGGGTGGGCAGGCATTCGAAGCCGGGCGTGTCGGACCCGACCAGGCAGGCCCCGCGCGAGACGAGCCAGCGCGCGGCGGCCTCCCCCGGACCGGGCATGCCGCCGCGTCGGCCGATGAACATCTCCGCATCCGACCAGTATTTCGACCAGCCGGTCCGGATCAGGACGGCATCTCCCGGGCGAATGTCCGATGCGCACAGCGACAAAGCCCCTTCGAGATCTGCGACCGAGATTTCCTCGGCCGGCTTCAGGCAATCCACGCCTCTGGCCGCCGCGACATCAAGCACGACCGCACTCTGGACGATCGGCGGAATGTCGGCGGCATTGAGCTCGCGATAGCCGTCTCGCGCCTCGACCTCAGACACTTTGACACCGCCATGGAGACAGCCATTGCGCGAAAAGTGTCCGAGCGCGTCGATATGGGTGCCGGAGTGACCGGAGGTCACGATGACCTCGTTGGCGAAGCTCGAGCCATCCTGCCGCTTGGCAGGATGCGGGTCGCCATGCCTCCGATGCAGCGCCAGCGAATATGGGATGTGCTGGTGATACACCGGCATTGACGGCGCCATCGCGTGCGAGAGCTCGTAGAGCCTCGCATCGCCGGCAATCGCGCCGAGCAGCTTCGGATCGAACGCTGGCAATCGACTGTTCATCTCAACACCTCCCACGGTTCCAACAGCGATCACACGCCGATCTTCGGCGCCCGGTGCCTGTCGAGACCGACCGCAATGTTCTTCTGCTCCATGTAGATCTCGAACGCATAGTCTCCGCCGTCGCGACCGATGCCGCTCGACTTCACGCCGCCGAACGGCGTCGGCAAATGACGCACGTTCTCGGAATTGATCCAGACCATGCCTGCTTCCACGCCCTGCGCAACGCGATGGGCGCGGCCGACGTCGCCGGTCCAGATATAGGCCGCAAGACCATAACGCACGTCGTTGGCAATGCGCAGCGCATCAGCCTCGTCCTCGAACGGGATCGCGGTCAACACCGGTCCGAAGATCTCTTCCTGCGCAATCCGCATGCTGTTCTTCGCGTCGGTGAACAGCGTCGGGCAGACGAAATTGCCCTTGCCTTCGAGCGCGCGGACGCCGCCGGTTGCAACCTGCGCGCCCTCCTGCCTGGCATGTTCGCTGTAGCTCAGCACCTTCTCGGCATGGCGCGGATGAATCAGCGGCCCGAGCTCGGTCGCGGGATCCAGCGGATGGCCGACCTTGATCTTCTCGACACGCGCCTTCAGCTCGGTGGTGAACTTGTCATAGATCGAACGTTGAACCAGCGCGCGGCTCGACGACGTGCAGCGCTGGCCGTTCAGGCTGTAGATCATGAACAGCACCGCATCCAAGGCGCGGTCGAGATCGGCGTCATCGAACACGAATACCGGATTCTTGCCGCCGAGTTCGAAATGCACACGCTTCAGGGTCGGCGCGCCCTGCGCCATGATGTGGCTGCCGGTGATCGACTCGCCGACGAACGCAATCGCCTTGATCGCCGGATGCTCCGTGAGGGCCTTGCCCGCG
>DASVOL010000343.1:0-1960 GCA_036383375.1 Bradyrhizobium sp.
TGCTGTTCGCCGTCTTCCTTGGCGATGCGTGCGGATTCCTTGTTGGAGGCAATCGATTCCTTCCAGTAGCCGACGCGCGTGAAGATGTGCGACGGCATGTGCTGCGCATGCGGCGCGCGTTCGGCAATCTTGGCATAGCGCATCGCCGCGGGCAGGCCCTTCTCCGCGAGCGCCGGGTAATCGTAGAGATGGATCAGATAGTGGGCGATGCCGGGGTGCTCGGGCTGGCGCTTGAAGATCGGTTCGAGCAGCGCCGCGCCTTTCAGCTGGTTGGCATAGGTCTTGTCGCTCGGGGACGCTGCGACGTTGAGCGTGATCGCATAGGCGATCTGGGCCTCGTCATCGTCGGCATAGTGCGTCGCGACCTGCTCTTCGGCCGCGAGGAATCGCTGCACGCGGGTGCGGTGATCCACCTTGTCATAGTCGACGTACATCGCGGCGATCGCATCGATGTATTCGCGCTCGCGCGGCGTCTGCGCAGACAGCGCCTGGCCTTTCTTCACTGCTTCGAGACCGAGCGGAAGATTCTCCGGCGGCGGCGGCCCGTGCGGGTTGTAGAGATAGCTGAGTGCGATCCCCCAATAGGCGATGGCGCATTGCGGATCGGCCTCGAGCACCTCCTCGAAAGTGCGCCGCGATGCGCTGTACCAGAACGAATGCTGATACAGCATGGCGCGATCGAACAGCTCCTGCGCCTCCGGCTTGCAGGATGTCGCAAAATGCACTTTGCCCAATCGTTGTTCAGTAGAATCCGAGGCGGCAGGCTGCGAAATGGTCGCGGCAACCAGGCCAACGACCACAGCGAGGGGAAACCGTGTCATGGGACCCGCTCCGTGGCGTTGAATGAAAGGCGTAGGATAGCACCTTTCCCGCACGGCCGGAACAACAGGGGTGGTTCGGATCTAGCTGTCCAGCTCGATCCCTAACGCCTTGATCTTCCGGTACAACGTCGCGCGGCTGAGCCCGAGTGCCTTGGCGGCGTCCGTCACTCTTCCGTCATTGGCGCGCAACGCATCGACGATCGCGGCGCGCTCGGCCGCCGCGTGATCGGCCTCCACATGGCGCGTGCCGAACGGCGGCAAATCGAGATCGGCCTCGGTGATGACGCCGCCCTCGGCGGTGGCGCCCGCGAGCCGCAGCACGTGGCGGAGCTGGCGCATGTTGCCGGGGAACGGATAGGCCAGCAGCTGCGCCCAGGCCTCAGTTGAGATGCGGCAGTGCGGCGCTTCCTCGTCGGCGATCTGCGTGATGATGTCCCTGCGGTCGGCGCGTTCGCGCAAGGCGGGCAGCCGTATCTCCATGCCGCGCAGCCGGTAGTACAGATCGGAGCGGAAGCTGCCGTCCTCCGCCATCGCTGCGAGGTCGCGATGGGTGGCGCTGATCAGGCGGATGTCGACGGGTACGGGCTTCAGCGCGCCGAGCGGCCAGACCTCGCGATTTTCCAGCACGCGGAGCAGCCGCGTCTGCAGCGACAGCGGCATGTCGCCGATCTCGTCGAGGAACAGCGTGCCGCCGCTCGCTTGCACGATCAACCCCTTCGATCCCTCGCGCCGCGCGCCGGTGAAGGCGCCCGCCTCATAGCCGAACAGCTCGGCGTCGATCAGGCTCTCCGGCATCGCCGCGCAGTTCAGCGCGACATAGTTGCGGCCGGCGCGGTTGCTGGCCGCATGAATCGCGCGCGCGAACACGTCCTTGCCGGCGCCGGTCTCGCCCCGCAGCAGGATCGGCAGATCGAGATTGCCGACCGTCATCAGCCGCTTCACGCCCTTGATCAGCACGGGATCGCGGCCGGCGAGCCGGTGCAGGCAGGAAAACTGTCCGGCCGGCGTCTCGCGCGACGGTGCCGGCAGCGGACGGGAGACACGCGCGCGCACCGGTGAAGGCGCCGGCCTCGTAGCCGAACAACTCGGCGTCGATCAGGCTCTCCGGCATCGCCGCGCAGTTCAGCGCGACATAATTG
>DASVOL010000344.1:0-6368 GCA_036383375.1 Bradyrhizobium sp.
TTCTGGGACACCATCACCCATCCGGACTGGCTGCTGAACACCTGGCTACGCACCGTGTTCAATCACGGCATGCCGCATTTCGAGAACATGGACGCCAAGCGCGGCCCGCCGGTGCTGTCCAGGAATTTGATGCGCAACATCGGCAGCCGCGACCAGCTCGCCTGGAAGCATGTCGAGCTGATCCGCAAGCGCTGGCCCGGCAAGCTTGTGGTCAAGGGGCTGATTTCGCCGGAGGACGCCCGGCTGGCGCGCGAGCACGGCTGCGACGGCGTGATGGTCTCCAACCATGGCGGCCGCCAGCTCGACTACACCGTCTCCGCACTGCGCACGCTGCCGGAGATCGCGGCGCAGAAGGGCAGCATGACCGTGATGATGGACGGCGGCATCCGCCGCGGCACCGACGTGATCAAGGCGCTCGCGCTCGGTGCCGACTTCGTCTGGATCGGCCGTCCGTTTCTCTACGGCGCCGTGGTCGCGGGCGAGGCCGGCGTAGCGCGCGCGATCTCGCTGCTGCACGCCGAGATCGACCGCGATCTTGCGTTGCTCGGCATCCGCAGCCTGAAAGAGATCACCCTCGACCTCGTGCGCAAATTCTGAGCTCACGCGTAGCGCGCTGCGCCCATGCAGAGCGCGGTGATCGCCAGCAGCCCGGCCGCGATGCGCTGGGCCACCGCGAGCCGCGAACGTGCGGCTGACGTATCGCCCGTGCTGCTGCGCAGCTGCCGGACCGCGCCGCCGCCGACGATGATCTGCACCGCGATCGCGGCCAGTGCGGCGATCGCCCCACCTGCCAAAATCTGCTCCGACAGTGCGAACGAGCCTTCATGGACCAGGCGCCACAGCGTGGTGCCGGTCACGATCGCGACCGTCGCGGCACCGATCTGCGGAACCAGCAGCTTTTCGCCGCCGAGCCCGCCTGTGCGCGCCAAAGTGAAGCTGGAGCCGGCCCAAAACACCGATGACAGGACGTGAAGGGACAGGGCTATGATGAGGACGGTCTGCATGAGGTTGCTCCAAAGGGCATTGGAAATTAGATATACATAATGTATAGTCAATCTGACGAAAGCAAGGCCAACCGATGCCGCCGCGCAGCTATGTGAGCCCGGCGCGTAGCGCCGCCGCCGCCGAGACCCGCGAGCGCGTGATCGAGGCGGCCTCGCGCACGCTGCGCGAAGGCGAGAGCATTGCGCGCTTCTCGCTGGATACGGTGGCGAAGGCCGCCGGCGTGACCCGGCTGACGGTCTACAACCAGTTCGGCTCGCGGCGCGGGCTGCTGGAAGCCGTGTTCGACGAGATCGCGCGCCATGGCGGGCTGCATCAGCTCGCCGACGCCATGGCGATGGCCGATCCGCGCGCCGCGCTCGACCGCATGGTCGAGATCTTCTGCGGCTTCTGGAGCCGCGATAGCGCGGTCGGACGCCTGCACGACGCGATGGCGACCGATCCCGAATTCGCCGAAGCCTTGCGCGAGCGCAACGAACGCCGCCGCCGCGCCGTCACCACATTGATCGACCGCATCGCCGGCAAGGCCGCCTCGCCGCAGGCCCGCAAGGACGCCGTCGACCTGATCTTCGCGCTGACGAGCTATCCGACCTTCGCCTCGCTGAGCGCGGGACGATCGAAGGATGAGGTTTGTCGTGTCGTGCAGACGGCCTGCCACGCTGCGCTTGCGCCGCTAATCAACCCGTCATCCTGAGGAGCCGCGAAGCGGCGTCTCGAAGGATGAATCGGCCCCAGCCGGGCCGTCGACCCTTCGAGACGCGCGTTCCGCGCTCCTCAGGGTGACGGTGATGGAGTGACGCGCAGCGCCGATGGTGAAGCCACCTCACCCCACCTTGAACTTGCTGTAGGCCTCGCGCGTCGCGATGATGACGTGCTCCTCGCAGCCGTTGCGGCGGTGCGGGTCGCAGCGGGTCTCGTAGTCGGCCGAGGTCATCATGTCGACGAAATCAGCGACGCTCGGGTAATAGACCAGCGCGAGGTAATCCCAGCGCTGGCCGGCAGGCTCGCCCAGCGCGACCATCTCGGCGCTGCCGGTCCAGAGCAGCGTGCCGCCGCGCGCCTTGATCATGGGGACCGTGAGCGCGCTGTAGCGCAGATAGGCATCCCAGCCCGAGCCGTCGCCGTCGAGCGACCGCTGGCGAAACCGCATCAGATTGACCATCACGACCGGAGCCTCCTGATCCAGCTCGCTCAAGCCTTTGACGTTCAAGAGATCGACACCCATCCGGCAGCTCCCGTCCCGCGCCGGGTCGGTCCGGCCGCAACGATTATGTCACATCGCGGGACTACCCTGAACTGCCGGCAGGCCGTAAGCTCAGCGCCCGATCTCGGAGGTCAATGCCGTGATGACCCTTCCCGAACTTGCGGCCGACGCGCTCGGCAAATTCCTCGGCGAATACATGCAGCGCCGCTTCGGCTCTTCGCAGACCCAGCTTGTCGAGATGGTGCCCTCGATCGCGCGGATCGCGATCGAATGCATCGGCAACAGCGACGCGCTCTATCACAATGTCGAGCACACCATGCTGGTGACCCTGGCCGGCCACGCCATCCTGCGCGGCCGCGCGCTGCACTCGCACATGAGCGCCGAGGACTATGCGCATGTCATCGTCGCCTGCCTCACCCATGACATCGGCTATGTGCGCGGGCTGTTCGATGCCGACGACCACAACGGCTACCTGGTCGCCGCCGACGGCCGCAAGGTGATCCTGCCGCGCGGCTCGTCGGATGCGGCGCTGATGTCCTATCACGTCGACCGCTCCAAGATCTTCGTGATGGAGCGGCTCAAGGGCGTCGCCCTGCTCGACAAGGAGCGCATCGCGCGCGCCATCGAGGGCACCCGCTTTCCGCAGAGCGCGCCTGATGGCAACGAGGAGTTCGGCGAGGAGGCCATCCTGCTGCGGGCCGCCGACCTGATCGGCCAGCTCGGCGATCCCCATTACATCCGCAAGGCCAACGCGCTGTACCTCGAATTCGAGGAGGCCGGACTGAACCGCCAGCTCGGCTACGATTCGCCGGCCGATCTGGTCGACCTCTACCCGCGCTTCTACTGGGACAGCGTCGCGCCGCATGTGCAGAAGGCGATCCGCCACCTCAACATCACCTCCAGCGGACGGCAATGGATCGCCAATCTCTACGGCAACGTGTTTCGCGCCGAGCGCGACATCTCGCTGTCGGGGCCGCAGAAGTAGGCGGGGAACGCGCGGGCCACGCGCAAGAACTATCCCCGTCATCCTGAGGTGCGAGCGAAGCGAGCCTCGAAGGATGAATCGGCCACAGTGGGGCCGTGCATCCTTCGAGGCTCGCCGAAGAGGCTCGCACCTCAGGATGACGGGCTCTGTTATTCCACGGCAATGACATCTCCGGCAGTGTGGCTCCCGCGCCGGATTGAGCCCGCACGCATGGCTCCAATCCGCTCTTTCGTCTTGTGGCGGCGGCAGATTCGGGCACAACATCCGCCAGATAATGACCGCTTTGCCCACCCCTGCCACAACCCCGCGCCGCTCCCCGCTGCACTGGCTCAACAACCAGCCCTATCTGCTGCTCAGCCTGACGTCGCTGTTCTGGGCCGCCAATATCGTGCTGGCGCGGCATGTCGGCAGCCACGTGCCGCCGGTCACGCTGACCACGATCCGCTGGTTCGGCGTGTTCCTGATCCTGCTGCCGTTCGCCTGGCCGCATCTGAAGGAGGACTGGCCGAAGCTGCGCAGGGCGCTGCCGCTGATGCTGCTGTTGTCCGCGGTCGGTTTCGCGTTCAACAACGCGATCTCCTACTGGGCGATGCAATATACCGAGGCGTTGAACGCGCTCTTGATCCAGTCGGCGGGGCCGCTGTTCGTGGCGCTGTGGTCGCTGATCCTGTTCGGCGTCCGGCTGACGCCGGCGCAGCTTGCCGGCATCGCGATCTCGCTGGCCGGGGTGCTCACCATCATCCTGCGCGGCGACTTCTCGGCGCTGGCCAGCATCAGCTTCAACCGCGGTGACATCATGTTCGGCGCCTCGCTGGTGTCGTTCGGACTGTACTCGGCGCTGATCCCGCGGCGGCCGAAAATCCATCAGCTCTCGCTGATCTCGTTCACCACCTGCTGTGGCGCGCTGATGCTGTTGCCGGTGGCGATCTGGGAATTCGCCAACGGCGTGACGCTGAAGCTCGACATGCTGACCTTCGCCACGCTGGGCTACACGCTGATCTTCCCGTCCACGCTCGCCTATCTGTTCTTCAACCGCGGCGTCGCATTGATCGGCCCGAACCGCGCGGCGCCGTTCTTCCATCTGGTGCCGGTGTTCGGTTCGGCGATGGCGATCCTGCTGCTCGGCGAGAAGCTCGCGCCGTTCCATCTGATCGGCTACGCGCTGGTGCTCGCCGGCGTCATCATCGCGTCGCGGCAAGCGTCCGCCAAAGGCTCGGCGAAACCTGCGAGCTGACGCTAGCCTGCCTTGCGCAAGCCGGCGGATTTGCGTGGCGAAACTGGTTTTGCCGCCAGCGTGTCCGTGATGAAATCGATAAACCGCCGCACCTTGGCCGGCACGTGGTTACGCGAGGCGTAATAGACGTAGAGCGGAAAACGCTCGTCGGGCCAGTCCGGAAACAACTCGACCAGCGCGCCGCTCCTCAAGTGATCGTCGAGACCGAGATCGATCACCTGCGCGATGCCGAAGCCGGCCAGGCACGCACCGAGCTTGGTTCCTGAATCGGTCACGGTGAGCCGGCCGTTGACCGCGACCGGCACAACCTCGCCGCCGCGCCAAAACTCCCAATCGAACGGACGCCCGGTCGCCGCGTCGATGGCCTGGATACACTGATGGTCGCGGCTCGCCAGCTCGCGCGGATCGAGCGGCCGGCCGTGTCGTGCGAGATAGAGCGGCGAGGCCACGGTGAGCACGCGCGCATCGAGCACGCGGCGCGCAATCAGCGCCGACGGCGCCGGCTCGCCGAAGCGCACCGCCAGATCAAAACCGTCGCTGACCAGATCCGCGATCCGGTCGCGGGTCTCGATACGCAGCTCCATGCCCGGATTCTGCAACAGGAACTCGCTCAGCTTCGGCGACAGCACCATGCGGGAGAACAGCGGGTCGACATTGACCCGCAGCCTGCCGCGGACCGCATCGCGCGATTTCGAGGTCTCCGCCGCCGCCTCGCCGATCCCAGCCAGATGCCCCGCAACCCGCTCGACCAGCGCGCGTCCTTCCTCGGTGAGCTCGACGGCGCGGCTGGTGCGGTGAACCAGCCTCGCATCAAGGCGCGCCTCGAGCTTGGCGATCGCCTTGCTGACCCCGGATTGCGTCATGCCGAGCCGTTCGGCGGCGCGGCCGAAACTGCGCGCATCCGCCAGCGCCGCGAGCACCACCAGGCCGCCAACCAGCCGACCGTCAACTTCGTCCATGCCGATGCCTCTCAGTCATCCAAGAGATGACCGCCCAGTCGTAGCACTCCGCCACCATATCGGCCACTGTCGGCGCAGCTCACCGGCTCGATCCGGTGCGACCACCGCCACATCATCGCTTAAGGAGATTTTGCAATGAGCGACATCCAGGCCATCGCATCCGCGATCGATGGATATTTCGACCTGATGTACGACGTCGACGATAGCCGGTTCCGTGACGTCTTCTCCGATGGGTGCATCGTGCACGGCATCCGGGACGGCAAGCACACAGTGCGGTCGGCCGCTGAATTCCGCGACTTCATCCAGAGCCGTCCCTCGCCGGCGTCGATGAAATCGCCGCGCGAGGAGGCCATCATCAGCATCGACCAGACCGCGTCTGATCTCGCCATCGCCAAGGTGCGCGTCAGGGCCGGCCAAACCGGCTTCATCGACCATCTGGTGTTTCATCGGATCGACGGCAGGTGGCTCATCACCACCAAGGCGTTTCACGTCGCGCAGGTCTTCCCGGCAGGATCGTAGCGTCGCCCACGGCCGTCTTTTCGGAATATTAGAAATGTGACACTGATTTGCCCGACGTGTCAAGTCACCCCGTCGAGCGCCGGCCGCCACCGGCTACTGTGCATGGGGTTGTTTTCGATATTTTGGCCGCGCGCCCCTGCGATGGTCCGGGAAGAGCCATGCGGCGAACCGCTGATCGCGGGCACCGGAATCGAGAAGCAGTGGGCTAAGCGTACACCACGCTGGGTGGACGCCTCACGTGCACCTACGAAGTCTGCCAATTCCGTCATCCTGAGGAGCGCGCTCTTGCGCGCGTCTCGAAGGATCGACGGCCACCAGCCGGGCCGATTCATCCTTCGAGGCTCGCTACGCTCGCACCTCAGGATGACGGCGTGAACAATCGTGGAGTGCGCTGGGTGGGTTACGCTTCGCTAACCCACCCTACGCAACCTTACGCCGCACGCACTTTTTGCAGGAACTCGTCGA
>DASVOL010000345.1:0-10286 GCA_036383375.1 Bradyrhizobium sp.
TATGGATGCCGGGGAATGAGGCCCTAAAGCGCCAAACTGGGCCACAGGCACGCCGGTATCACTAGCTATGTCATCGATTACGACGTCTGCCCTCGAGGCGCCTGCGCGGCGCTCGGTGGAGAAGACCTGCGACGATCTCGCATTCCTCGTCCTCGGCGTGGTCGCCGTGGTCGCCGGCCTCACGTTCCGCGATTACGGTCTGGGCTGGGACGATTACACCCACGCTGAATACGCCGACCTCCTGCTGCGCATGTACGGGTCCGGGTTCAAGGACACCGGCGCGCTCTCGTTCGCCAATCTCTATATGTACGGCGGCGGCTTCGATATGGCCGCGGCGCTGTTGCACAAGGTCATCCCGCTCGAATTGTTCGAGACGCGCCGCCTGCTCGGCGCGATCGTCGGCGTGATCGGCCTTGCCGTGACCTGGCGTCTGGCACGCCGCGTCGGCGGCCCGCTGGCGGGATTGGCGGCACTTCTGCTGCTCGCGCTGTGCCCGACCTTCTACGGTCACATGTTCATGAATCCGAAGGATGCGCCGTTCGCCGTCGCGATGGTGGTCCTGATCATGGGCCTCGTCCGCCTGATCGAGGAGTATCCGGCGCCCTCGCCGCGCACGATCCTGATCGTCGGCCTCGGGGCCGGCCTGTCGATCGGCTGCCGCGTGCTTGGCGGCCTGGCCTTGATCTACGCCGTGGTCGGCTTCATTCCGCTCTGGATCGAGGAATTCCGCACGCAGGGCCCGCGCGAGGCGACCCATCGCTTTGCCCATGTCATCTATGTGCTGCTGCCGGGGCTCGTGCTGGGCTATCTCGTGATGGGCCTGATCTGGCCGTGGTCGATCATGGAGCCTGGCCATCCGCTGGAGGCGGTGACCTATTTCTCGCACTTCTTCGAGAAGCCGTGGAAAGAGATGTTCGACGGCGCGCTGGTCTCGGTGCCGGACATGCCGTGGTCCTATCTGCCGACGCTGTTCGCGCTGCAGCTTCCCGAAGTGCTGCTGGTGCTGCTGACCGCGGCCGTCATCACCACCTTCATGTCGTTGTCGCGCAGCGAGGTGGCAGCGAAGCGCAAGACGATCATGCTGATGCTGACGCTGGCGGCGACGCTGCCGCTGGTGATCGCGATGGTGAAGCGGCCGGCGCTCTACAACGGCATCCGCCACTTCATCTTCGTGATCCCACCGATGGCGGTGCTTGGCGGCGTCGCGTTCGCCCGCGGCATGGACTGGCTCGGCGAGCACCGCCGCGCCTGGCAGCCCGCGGCGCTCGCCGTGTTCGCGTTCGGCCTGCTGCTGCCGCTCAGCGAAATGATCCGCCTGCATCCGTATCAGTACACGCACTTCAACCACATCGCCGGCACGGTGCGGACCGCCGACAATTTCTTCATGCTGGACTATTGGGGCCTGGCGCTGAAGCAGGCATCCGACGGGCTGCGCGAGCAGCTGGCGGAGCGGCAGGAAGCGCCGCCGCAGCACCGCAAGTGGAAGGTCGCGGTGTGCGGACCGCAGCGCCCCGCGCAGGTCGCGCTCGGGCCCGACTTCACGATCGGCTGGGACAGCCATGCCGCCGACTTCGCGATGACGCTCGGCGAGTTCTACTGCAAGGGCCTGGCCGCACCCGTGATGGTCGAGATCAAGCGCGACGACGTCGTGTTCGCCCGCGTCTACGACATCCGCGGCCGCAGCATCTCGAGCCTGCTCGCGATCCCGGCGCCGTAAAGCGTTTTCGAACGAAGTCGGCGCCGGCTCGCGTCGACCGGAGCCGAAAATGCTCTCGCCGATCGCGGCCTTGGAAGATCGCCCCTCGCGGCTGCCCACCGGCCGTCGCCGTTCGGATCGTGGGCCGCATGCCGGCATGACTGTCACGCCGGTATGCCGCCTTGCTGCGCTCCGGCGACGGCGCTAGGCTCAAGCCAAGCAACAGCCATCAATGGAGCAATCGGCCATGTCGCCAGCGGAAGCGCGCCTGAAGGAAGTGCCGTCGGATATCAGTGCCGCGGAATGGGAGCAGCGGATCAATCTGGCTGCCTGCTATCGCCTGGTCGCGCTCTACGGCTGGGACGATCTGGTCGACACCCACATCTCGGCGCGCGTGCCGGGGCCCGAGCATCACTTCCTGATCAATCCGTACGGGCTGATGTTCGACGAGATCACCGCCTCGAGCCTGGTCAAGGTCGACCTCGACGGCAACCAGCTCTCGAAGAGCGACTACAGCATCAACCCGGCCGGCTTCACCATCCATTCGGCGATCCACGAGGTGCGCGAGGACGCCGGCTGCGTGCTCCATCTGCACACGGTCGACGGCACCGCGGTGTCGAGCGGCCCCGATGGGTTGCTGCCGCTGAACCAGACCGCGCAACTCGTCACCTTCGACCTCGCCTATCACGACTATGAAGGCATCGCGCTCGATCACGACGAGCGCCCGCGCCTGCAGCGCGATCTCGGCACCAAGAACCACATGCTGCTGCGCAATCACGGCACCTTGACGGTCGGCCGCTCGGTCGCGTCCGCCTTCGAGCGCATGTATCACCTGGAACGCGCCTGCTCGATGCAGGTGGCGACCCGGGCGCTCAGCGGCAGCGTCTATCCGGTCGACCAGCACGCGATCGACAAGAACACTGAGCTGCTGAACAACCCGGACCGCGCCGAGCTGCGCTCGACGCAGCTGGTGTGGCCGCCGCTGCTGCGCAAGCTCGACCGCGTAAATCCCGGCTACCGTGATTGAAATTTCACAATCTTCGGGTAAGCTAACCGCCAACACCCTCTACACGACCTGAATCAAAACGCCGCCCAATCCCGGGCGGCGTTTTTGCGTTCGGCCCGTCGCGCTACTTGGCGTCGGCGAAGGCGGCGAGAATCCGCGCCCAGGAGCGGATGCCCTTGTGGTAGCTCTTGAGGTCGTACTTCTCGTTTGGCGAATGGATGTTGTCGTCGTCGAGCCCGAAGCCGACCAGCACGCTGTCGAGGCCGAGCGTGCGCTTGAAGTCGGCGACGATCGGGATCGAGGCGCCGGAGCCGACCAGCAGCGCCTCCTTGCCCCATTCGTCGGTCAACGCGCGGCGGGCGGCCGCCAGCGGCTTCATGTTCCAGTCGAGCGCGATCGCCGGCGCCGAGGAATGGTCGATGAACTCGGCCTTGCAATCCGCCGGCACGCGCGCCGTCACATAGTCGCGGAACGCCTGGCGGATCTTCTCGGGATCCTGCCCCTCGACCAGGCGGAACGAGACCTTCGCCGACGCCTCCGCCGGGATCACCGTCTTCGAGCCTTCGCCGGTATAGCCGCCGACGATGCCGTTGATGTCGCAGGTCGGACGCGAGGAGACCTGCTCGATCAGGAGCCGATCCTTCTCGCCGGCCGGCACCGACAGCCCGATCGGCTTGAGGAAGCTCTCCGGCGTCAGATTAAGCTGCTTCCACTGCGCCAGGATGTCCGGCGGCAGATCCTTCACGCCGTCGTAGAAACCGGGGATGGTGATGTGGCCGTTCTCGTCATGCAGGCCGCCGAGGATCCGCGTCAGCACGCGGATCGGATTCTGCGCGCCGCCGCCGAACACTCCGGAATGCAGGTCGCGATTGGCGGCCTTGATCTTGACCTCGTCATAGACCAGGCCGCGCAGCGAGGTCGTGATCGCGGGCGTGTTCGGATCCCACATGCCGGTATCGCAGACCAGCGCGAAGTCCGCCTTGAGCTCGGCCTTGTTGGCTTCGAGGAACGGCACGAAATTCTTCGAGCCGATCTCCTCCTCACCCTCGATGATGATGGTGATGTCGATCGGCAGCGATCCCGTCACCGCCTTCCAGGCCCGGCACGCCTCGACGAAGGTCATCAGCTGTCCCTTGTCGTCCTCGGCGCCGCGCGCGACGATGATCTTGCGCCCGTCGGCATGGTCGGTCACCACGGGCTCGAACGGCGGACGGTGCCAGAGATTCAACGGATCGACCGGCTGCACGTCGTAGTGGCCGTAGAACAGCACATGCGGGCGCCCGTCGGTCGCGCCGTTGAGCTTGCCGACCACGGCCGGATGGCCGGCGGTCGGACGCACCTCGGTCTTGAAGCCGAGGGTTGCAATATCCTTGGCAAGGTGATCAGCAGCCGCCTTGCAGTCATTGGCAAAGGCCGGATCGGCCGAGATCGATTTGATCCGCAGCAGCGTGAACAGCCGCTCGAGACTGTTGTCGAAATCGGCGTCGATACGGTCGAGGACGGGCTGCAGCTTGGCGTTGGACATCGCTCATATCCTTTTTGTTTGGACATTGCCGAATTTGTAGCGCGCCGGCCGCCGGAGGCAAAGCCGGCTGCCCGTTCCGGCCGGATGATCGCGATGCTACCTACGCAGGATTCCGCCGAGCGCGCCGCGCACCAATGCGCGGCCGATCGAGCCGCCGACCGAACCACCGACCGACTTGCCGAGATCTGCGACCACGCCGCCGACCACCTTGTCGGTCACCGAGCGCGTGACGTTGCGCGCGATCACCTGGCCGGTCGAGAGCCGGCCGCGCTTGACGTTGGTGCCGAAGATCGTGGCGGCGATGGCCCCGATCTGGCCGAGAATACCGCCGCCTCCGCCGCCCGCGCCGTCAGCCGGCGTTGCCGTGCCGGCGAGGCGCTTCTGGATGATCTCGTAGGCGGACTCGGCGTCGATCGCGGTGTCGTATTTGCCCTTCACCGGGCTCGCATCCATGATCGCCTTGCGTTCCTCCGGCGTGATCGGCCCGATCCGCGCCGACGGCGGCCGCACCATCACGCGCTCGACCATCGACGGCGTGCCGCCGCCCTCGAGGAACGACACCAGCGCCTCGCCCTTGGCGAGCTCCATGATCACTCGCGCGGTATCGAGCTTCGGATTGGGCCGGAAGGTCTGCGCGGCCGCGGCGACCGCCTTCTGATCGCGCGGCGTGAAGGCGCGCAGCGCGTGCTGCACGCGGTTGCCGAGCTGCGCCAGCACTTTGTCCGGCACGTCGATCGGATTCTGCGTGACGAAATAGACGCCGACGCCCTTGGAGCGGATCAACCGCACCACCTGCTCGATCTTGTCCATCAGCGCCTTCGGCGCATCGGTGAACAGCAGATGCGCCTCGTCGAAGAAGAACACCAGCTTCGGCTTCGGCAGGTCGCCGGCCTCCGGCAGTTCCTCGAACAGTTCCGAAAGCATCCAGAGCAGGAACGTGGCGTAAAGCCGCGGGCTCTGCATCAGCTTGTCGGCGACGAGAATATTAACCATGCCGCGGCCGTCGCGGTCGGTCCGCATGAAATCCTTCAGCGTCAGCGCGGGCTCGCCGAAGAACTTCGCGCCGCCCTGGTTCTCGAGCACCAGCAGCTGGCGCTGGATCGTTCCGACCGTCGCCTTGGACACGTTGCCGTAGCTCTGCGCAGCCTTGCGGATCGACGCCAGCGGATCTTCGCCCTCGTCGGCGCCCTTCTTGCTGCTGTCGGGCGCGATCGCATCCAGCAGGGCGCGCAGATCCTTCATGTCGATCAGCGCGAGGCCATTCTCGTCGGCGACCCGGAAGGCGACGTTGAGCACGCCCTCCTGCACGTCGTTCAGATCGAGCATTCGCGACAGCAACAGCGGCCCCATCTCGGTGACGGTGGCGCGCACCGGATGGCCCTGCTCGCCGAACACGTCCCAGAACACCGTCGAGAATTGATCGGGCTGGAAGGTCAAGCCCATTTGCTGGGCGCGCTTCACGATAAAGTCCTTGGCCTCGCCGACCTCGGAGATACCGGAGAGATCGCCCTTGATGTCGGCTGCGAAAACCGGAACGCCGGCGCGCGCAAATCCTTCAGCCATGACTTGAAGCGAGACGGTCTTGCCGGTTCCGGTTGCACCGGTGACGAGGCCATGCCGGTTGGCCAGCGCCAGCGTCAGCCAGGCTGTCTCCTCACCCTTGCCGATAAAAATCTTCTCGTCGGTATCGGCCAACTTGTTGTCGGAGGTCGCCATCGCTTCGCCTCTTCGCGCAGATTTAGATCGTTTCGATCATCGCACCCGGTGCGAGACTCGAACCCGGTTCGAAACCTCGAACCCGGTTCGAAATCGAACCAGTGCCATCATATTGCATCTTGCCGGTCGATTGAAACCGTCACCGCAAGCTGACGTATATTGTCGCGCCACTGGTTCCTCATATTTTATTCCCGGCGAAGTGACGAAAGGCATTGCGCATTGCGACAAGATGGTGTGAATCCGCCGCTCACTCTTGCAGCGAGGCCACAGTCACGACGCGATCGAAAAAGAAAACCAACTGAAATGCGCGGATCGCTTGTATTTCGTGACACAGGCGCTCAAGATAAATTCCGAAGAACGACCCGGCAAAGTCCGGTTGAGGCGGGGCAAGATGGATGAACTGGTTGGACAGCTGGCCGCGAAGGCCGGCATTGATGGCGCTGTCGCTGAAAAAACCATCGGCATCGTTCTGGGTTTCCTCCGTAACGAGGGACCTTCCGACAAAGTCCAGGCTCTGATCGATCAAATCCCCGGCGCCGAAGCCGCAATCGCCGCCTCCAACAACAGCAGTGGTTTATCGCGGTTGATGGGCGGCGGCCTGATGGCTGTCGGCACCCGGCTGATGGCGCTTGGCCTCAGCATGGGTGAAATTCAGAACGTCGCGCGTGAACTTTTCAGGTTCGGCCGCGACAAAATCGGAGCGGATCAAATGGGCGAGATCATCTCGGGGACGCCGGGCCTCAGCCAGTTTGCCTGAAGCACCTTCCCAACGCCCCTGCACGCGCGCTCCCTTCTACCTGTTACCTGCATACGAGTATCATGACATACCCCCTCTCCGAGATCGAAGGCCTGTCCGCCTATTGCGCCACCAAACTGAAATCGCAGGGTATCCGCACGACCGACGCGCTGCTTGAAGCCGCCCGCACCGTCAAGGGACGCAAGGCGCTCGCCGCCAAGACCGGGATCAGCGAACAGCAACTGCTGGAATGGGCCAACATCTCCGACTACATGCGGATTCCTGGCATGGGCAAGGCAAAGGTCGGGCTGGTGCGCGCCGCCGGCGTCACCACCGTGCGCGAGCTCGCGCAGCGCAACCCGTCGCGGCTTGCGCAGAGCATGAAGGACGCCAATGTGCGGCGTAAACTCGTCCGCGTGATGCCCTCAGAAAAGTCAGTCGAACTGCTGATCGAACAGGCACGCAAGCTGCCGCTCAAGATCACCTATTAGCATCACCATGAGCCTGCCCTAACCGCACCTGCGCCCGCCCGCGCCAGGCATCGCCGCGGCACCTTGACTTGCCGCTGCGCTCAGCGCAAAGCCTGCGCATGATGGCAACCAGGCCCATAGCATCGGCGGTGACCGGCCCGGCCGTATCGGCGGTGCTGCCGGCGCTGCTGTCGCGGCCCTATCCGGCGGTGATGGGTATCCTGAACGTGACGCCGGACTCGTTCTCCGACGGCGGCCAGTTCATCGCATCCGAACAGGCGCTGGCGCAGGCCCGCAGGCTGATCGCCGAGGGCGCCGACATTATCGATATCGGCGCGGAATCGACCCGTCCCTATGGCTCGCAGCAGCCGGTCACCGCCGAGGCCGAAATGGCGCGGCTGAAGCCGGTGCTGGCCGAGGTGGTCGCGCTCGGCGTGCCGGTCTCGATCGACAGCATGAAGTCCGAGGTCGTGGCTTGGGCGCTCGACCAGGGCGCTGCGATCGCCAATGACGTCTGGGGCCTGCAGCGTGATGCCGGCATGGCGCCGCTCGTCGCCGCGCGCGGCGTGCCCGTGATCGTCATGCACAATCGCGAGCAGGCTGATCCCGCGATCGACATCATGCAGGACATCGCGGCCTTCTTCGAACGCTCGCTCGAGATCGCAGAGCGCGCCGGCATTGCGTCCGACCGGATCGTGCTCGATCCCGGTATCGGCTTCGGCAAGACCCAGGAGCAGAGCATGCTGGCGCTGGCGCGGCTCGCCGAGCTCGACGCGTTTCGCCTGCCGGTGCTGGTCGGCGCCTCGCGCAAGCGCTTCATCAGCACGGTCGTGGCCTCGGAGCCGCAACAGCGGATCGGCGGCTCGATCGCGGCGCATCTGATCGCCGCGCGGAATGGCGCCCGCATCATCCGAGCGCATGACGTCGCCGAAACCGTTCAGGCGCTGCGGGTGGCCGCGGCAATCGAGGGACAGCAATGACCGACACGATCTTCATCACCGGGATCGTCATCCATGCCCGTCATGGCGTGATGGAACACGAGACCGAGGTCGGGCAGCGCTTCGTCATTGACCTCGAGCTCTACACCGACCTCTCGGAATCCTCGCGCACCGACCGCCTCTCCGACACGGTGTCCTATTCCAACGTGGTGGCGACCGCGACGTCGGCGTTCAAGAACACCAATTACAAGCTGCTGGAGCGCGCCGCCGGCGCGGTGGCCGAGGACATCCTGGCGAGCTTCCCGCGTGTCAGGGCGGTCAAGGTCACCGTGCACAAGCCGCATGCGCCGATCGCCGCGATCTTCGACGATGTCGGCGTGGTGCTGACCCGCTCGCGGCATCCGCCGCCGCACGGTTGAACCGATGGCTGACGTCCTGATCGCACTCGGCGGTAATGTCGGCGACGTCCGCACGACGTTTCGCAAGGCGATCGCCAATATCTGCGGCATGACGCAGGCGGCGCTCCTGGCGCGCTCGTCGGACTATTCGACGCCGCCCTGGGGCGAAGCGCAGCAGGACAGCTTCGTCAATGCCTGCATCGAGATCGATACCAGCCTCGATCCGCATGCGCTGCTGTTCACGCTGCACAAGATCGAAAGCAAATTCGGCCGCGACCGCAAGAACGAGCAGCGCTGGGGTCCGCGCACCCTCGACCTCGACCTGATCGCCTATGACGACATCACACTCAACAAGCCGGAACTGACGCTGCCGCACCCGCGTCTGTTCGAGCGCGCCTTCGTGCTGGTGCCGCTGGCCGAGATCGTTCCCGACCGCGTCATCGCCGGGCGCCGCGTCGCGGATGCGCTGGCGGGGGTCTCTACCGACGGTATTTTCCGTCTAGCGGACCTCGATTAAAAGCCGCACGAGCGCAAACAACCGTTTGGCTTGGCCGCCCGCCCGTGGCAATTTCCGGCCAAATCAAGGGACCCCGTCGCGGGGCCGATGAAGGACGATTTGGGCGGATGACGACCTCGACTGACGATTTGGCTCTGGCTTCGGATTTTGCTCCAGCGACCTATGACGACTGGCGCAAGCTGGTCGACGGCGTGCTGAAGGGCGCGCCGTTCGAGAAGCTGGTCGGCAAGACCTATGATGGCCTGAGGATCGATCCGATCTATCGCCGCGCCACCAATTCAAGCCCGCTTCCGGGCCGCGCCGCCGCAACCCCCTGGCAGATCCTGCAACGGGTCGATCATCCCGACGCCGCAGCGGCCAATGCACAGGCCTTGCAGGATCTCGAGAACGGAGCGACCGGCCTCGAATTCGAGTTCGCCGGCGGTCCCGGCGCGCGCGGCTTCGGTCTTTCCGATGCCAGCAAGAAGACGCTGGCGCGGGCCTGCGGCGGCGTCCATCTCGATGCCGGCATCATGATCGCGCTCAACCCGGTGATCGGACGCGAGAACGCCGGCGAGACGTTTGCCGACATGGTCGAGGCCCGCAAGCTCGATCCGGCCAAGCTCGACCTGCATTTCAATTACCAGGCGCTCAGCACGATTGCCGTGCGGGGTGCAGCAGCGATCGCCTGGCCCAACTACGAAAAGTCGTTCGGCCAGGTCGTCAACGGCCTGATCAAGCGCGGCTACAAGGGGCCGTTCGTGCTGGCTGACGGCCGGCCGGTGCATGATGCCGGCGGCTCCGAGGTGCAGGAACTCGCGTTCACGCTCGCGACGGCGCTCGCCTATCTGCGCATGCTGGAAGCCGCTGGGCTCGATCTCGATGCGGCACGCACAGCCGTGTCGTTCCGGCTCAGCGCCGATGCCGACCAGTTCCTGACCATGGCGAAATTCCGTGCGCTGCGCCGCCTGTGGGCAAGGATCGAAGAGGCCTGCGGCCTCGCGCCGAAGCCGATCTTCGTCAACGCGCAGACCGCCTGGCGGATGCTGACGCAGCGCGACCCCAACGTGAACATGCTGCGCGCGACGATCGCGACCTTTGCCGCCGGGCTCGGCGGCGCCAATGCGATCACCGTGCTGCCGCACACACTGGCGCTCGGCCTGGCCGACGATTTCGCCCGCCGCGTGGCGCGCAACACGCAGCTCGTGCTGCTCGACGAATCCAACCTTGCCAAGGTCTCCGATCCCGCGGCCGGCGCCGGCGGCATCGAGACGTTGACCTCGCAGCTCTGCGAGGCGGCGTGGG
>DASVOL010000346.1:0-3056 GCA_036383375.1 Bradyrhizobium sp.
TGGTGTCAGGCGACATGGATCGGAACCCTAAGACAGGCTGGAGAGAATCCTGGGTGCAACATCTCGCAACTTACCCTGAAGCTCGGGGTTGGCGAGGTCGTGGATCGCCGCGCGGACAACTTTATCTTGCCCCGGTTCGAGCCGGATATCCTCCCGGCATTCGATCAAGTTCGCCCACGCCTCGACCGCCGCAGCGTCGATCCTGTCGCTCGCAAACCGCTCCAGCACGTCGGCAATGTGCTGACGGGTCAACGTCACGACCTCATTCGAGTCCCATCCCAATGATTGGAGACGCGTTTCGAGATCGGAGATGGGTGCATCAAAATGAACGAGGGATAAAAGAGCGGCGTGTCGGTTCATGGCGGATCAAAGGAGCCTTCGTCCACCAATCTATATCCTAGTTCCGGTCTTCCGGCAGCGTCGGCAGCGGCGAGACCTCGACGCCTTCGTCGATCAGCGCGCGCGCCTCCTCGGGCGAGGCCTCGCCGTAGATCGGCCGATGCTCGATATCGCCGTAGTGCATCTTGCGCGCCTCGTTCGGGAAGCGGTCACCGACATTGTCGGCGTTCTTCACGATGTGGTCGCGCAGTTCCTTCAGCTTGCTGCGCAGTTCGCGCTCCTGCGCCATCATCAGTGATGTCGATTCGGCAGGCTGTGCCTCGACGGGGGCGGCCGGCGTCGGCTGGGCCGGCTCGCGGCCCTTCTTGCTGACGATTTGCGGCGCCATGATCGCGCGCTCGATCTTGTCAGAGCCGCAGGACGGGCAATCGATCAGGTGACGCCGCTCCTGCGATTCATAGGCCGCGGAGCTCTGGAACCAGCTCTCGAACTGATGGCCGCGCTCGCAGCGCAGCGTGTAGCGGATCATGCCGAACCCCGGACGAGGTGCAGATGCTCCGGGCCGGCCTTGGGGTCGGCGATGCCGAAACGCCTGCCGTGCTGAAGTGAAGGGATGGTCTTGCGCGCGGTCTCGACCTTGGAGGGATCGATCTCGGCCAGGAACACGCCGGGCTCGACGCCGCCCTCGGCGAGGATTTCGCCCCAGGGGTCGATGATCAGCGAATGGCCGAAGGTCTCGCGCTTGTTCTCATGCAGGCCGGCTTGCGCCGCGGCGAACACGAAGCAGCCGGTCTCGATGGCGCGGGCGCGCAGCAGCGTGTGCCAGTGTGCTTCGCCAGTCTTGCGGGTGAAGGCGGACGGCACGGTGAGGAACGACGCGCCGGCCTCGGCAAGCGCGCGATAGAGCGCCGGGAAGCGCACGTCGTAGCAGATCGTGAGGCCGATCCGGCCCCAGGGCAGGTCGGAGATCACGGCGGTCTCGCCGGGCTGGTAGTTGGCCGATTCGCGATAGCTCTCGCCGCCCGGCAGATCGATGTCGAACATATGGATCTTGTCGTAGCTCGCGAGCACATTGCCCTCGGGCCCGATCAGGAACGAGCGGTTGACCGCCTTCTCCGGCGAATAGCGCAGCGCCAGGGAGCCGATATGCAGATGGATCTTCAGTTCGGCGGCGAGTGCGCGATAGGCCTGCAGCGACTTGTCGTCCTCTTCGCTCGCCAGGTGCTCGAACAGCGCCTTGCGGTTCAGCTGCATCATGTTGCTGACCTCGGGGGTCAGCACGTATTTGGCGCCCTGCGCCGCGGCTTCGCGGATCAGCCGCGTGCCCTGCTCGAGGCTCGGCTCGGGCAGCAATCCGGTGCGCATCTGCACCATGGCGGCGGTGAAAATGTTGTCCGTGCTCATCAGGCGCCGCCTCCGTTGCTGAGCAGGCCGTCGAGCTTGCCCTCGCGGTCGAGTGCGTAGAGCTCGTCGCAGCCGCCGACATGGGTCTTGTCGATGAAGATCTGCGGGAAAGTCGAGCCCGCGCCGGCGCGATCGTACATCTCGTCGCGGTACGCCGGGTTGCTGGCGACGCTCAATTCGGTGAACGCGGCGTTCTTGCGCGTCAAAAGCGATTTGGCCGCGGTGCAATAACCGCAGCCCGGGCGGGTGTAGATTTCGATGGCAGCGGTCATGGTGTGCTCGGTTGAACCAGAAGTTACAGATTATATGGGAGCGCGGTGGGTATCGACAACCCGGGCAAACACCAGCACGTCGACCTGCGCTGCCTTGGCGCGCAACAGCGCCCGTGCGCAGGCATCCACTGTGGCGCCAGAGGTCAGGACGTCATCGACCAGGATCACGCGGCGGCCCTGGATGTCAGCCTTGCGTTCATCGGCGACCCCGAATGCGCCCTGCACATTGCTGGCGCGGTCCTTGCGCGACAGCCCGATCTGCTGCTCGGTGGCGCGGGTGCGCCGCAGCGCCTCGGACACCATTTTGACGCCGCTCTGGCGCGCGATCACCTTGGCGAGCGCGCCGGACTGATTGTAGCGCCGGCTCCAGCCGCGCCGCCAATGCAGGGGAACCGGCACCAGCATGTCGGCACCCTGTAGCAATTCCTTCCCCGCGCGCGCCATCCAGCGGCCCATTGTCGGCGCCAGATCGGTGCGATCCTGGTATTTCAATGCGTGCACCAGGGTGCGCGCGACGTCGTCATAGCGCACCGCGGCGCGGGCTCTGCTGTAGGACGGTGGATTGGCGATCGCCTCCATCGACAGCAGTTCGGGACCTGGATCGTAGACAAAGGGAATCCCGAGCCGGGGGCAGAACGGCGGCGCGATGAACGACAATTTGGCCCAGCAGGCCGCGCAGACGCCCTCGCCATGAACCGGCTCGCGGCACGACACGCACAGCGTCGGTAGCGCGATGTCGAGCACAAGCCGTGCGGTATGCAGCCAGGCGCCCCCGACCGCGCCGAGCGCGTTGCGCAAATGGCTTGCAACGGAGCGTGTCGGTGATGCCTCGGCGTCCATGGCTGACGAGGCTAGCGTTTGGGCCGCACGGGCTCAAGGCGCATTGCCTGCGGCGGCGGTCCGGCGTAACCAGCGCTGATGGCAACGACCCCGGCCACGGCCCCGATCCTGTTCGACCGCGCATTGCTCGGTGCGCGGCTCGTGCGTGCGCGGCGCGAGGGGGCGGCGACGTTCCTGCTCGAGCGCGCCACCGAGGACATG
>DASVOL010000347.1:0-4494 GCA_036383375.1 Bradyrhizobium sp.
GGTCTCGGCTACATGGATCGCGCCTGGCGTGACGCGCGTGAGTTCGGCTGGAGCCGCGCGCCCGTCGTCGAGGTGCTGATCCCCTCGACGCTCGACGACAGTTTGAGCCCGCCGGGCCAGCACGTCGCGAGCCTGTTCTGCCAGCACGTCGCGCCGCAATTGCCGGACGGCAAATCATGGGACGACCATCGCGAAGAGGTCGCCGACCTGATGATCGCAACCGTCGATCACTACGCTCCCGGCTTCGCGGGCAGTGTGATCGGTCGCCAGATCCTGTCGCCGCTCGACCTCGAGCGGCAGTTCGGCCTGCTCGGCGGCGACATCTTTCACGGCGCGCTGACGCTGAACCAGCTGTTCTCGGCGCGTCCGATGCTCGGCCATGCCGACTACCGCGGACCGCTGCGCGGTCTCTACCATTGCGGTTCCGGCGCCCATCCCGGTGGCGGGGTCACCGGCGCCCCCGGGCATAACGCTGCGCGGGCGGTGCTCGCCGACCATCGCGCACTGTTCACGTAGAGCGGACCGCATCGGGCGCCGCGCCAGGCCAAGCTGTGGACAGGTCTGTTGAGAAGCTGTGGGCCGACCGTGGTCAGGCCTGGTGTCCCCTGGCGGGACAATCGGTGAGCATCCCGGTGGACTGCCTGTGGAACAGAGGCCGACAACCCCGGGGACGAGGCGCTTGGCGCCTTGTGGACAGGACGCGCGCGGCTCTGTGCACAACCTGTCAAAAAGAAAACACCGGGCCTCGTTGCCCGGTGCTTGCTTCGAGAACGCCGTCTGCGAAATTACTTGAGCGAGCTGGCGACCGTGTTGAACGTCCCGCTCAGGTTCGTGCCGACGCCATTCACCGCAGCGATGATGGCGATAGCGATACCGGTCGCAATCAGTCCATATTCGATCGCGGTCGCGCCGGATTCATTGCGCAAAAATCTAACGAAAAGAGTCTTCATGGCAGCCCTGCCCTTGGTTGTGATGCCCTGGAACAGGGGAGTTCCCGGTTCCGGAACCGGTACTACTACGGTGAAATCTAAAGTTGCCTGAATCGGGAACCTATCAATTCTCGCGATATTCGATTGAATCCCGGTTGAAATTTTAACAAAAACCGCGCTACCGGCCTCCGATGACCCCGTCCACGCACCGCGCCAGCATCACCCTTCCAGACGAATCGACCGCAAAACGCGTGGTCGACGCGCTTTCCGAGCTGTATTTCGAGGATCAGGCGGCATTTGCGGCCTTCGAGCGGCCGGACGGCCGCTGGGACGTTACCGTCCACTTTGCCGAGGCGCCGGACCAGGCCTTGCTGCGCGAGCTGGTCGGTCAGGTGGTGTCGCGGCAGGATGTCGCATCGACTTTGGTATTTGACACCGTCGAGGCCAAGGACTGGGTCAAGGCCAGCCTGGAAGATCTGGTCCCGGTCGCTGCCGGCCGGTTCATCGTCCACGGCCAGCACGACCGGTACAGGATACCTCCGAACAAGCTCGGGATCGAGATCGAGGCGGCGCTCGCCTTCGGCACCGGCCATCACGGCACCACGCGCGGCTGCCTGCTGCTGCTGGACCATGTGCTGAAGGCCTATCAGCCCCGCCGGGTGCTCGATCTCGGCACCGGGACCGGCGTGCTAGGCATCGCCGCCGCCAAGGCACAGCACCGCAAGGTGCTGGCGAGCGACATCGATCCGCCGTCGGTCAGGGTCGCCGAAGAGAATGCCCGGCTGAACGGCGCAGGACATCTGGTCGATGTGATCCGCGCCACCGGCTTTGCCGCGCCGCGGTTTGCCGAGGACGGGCCGTTCGATCTGGTGCTCGCCAACATCCTCGCCAATCCGCTGCGCCAGCTGGCGGGGCCGATGGCGCGCCACCTCGCCTCCTCGGCACAGGTCATCCTCTCGGGCCTGCTGACGCACCAGGCGCCGGCGGTCATCGCCGCCTACCGTGCCCGCGGGCTGGTGCCGCTGCGGCATCTGAAGATCGAGGGTTGGAGCAGCCTGCTGCTGCGCTCCGTCAGGTGACATGACCGCGACCGGCAGACAGTGCGGTGACTGCACGCTCTGCTGCAAGGTGATGGCGATTGAGCAGCTGGCGAAGCCGGCCAACGCATGGTGCGCGCATTGCAGGCCGGGGCGCGGCTGCCAGATCTATCCAAGCCGGCCGGCGGAGTGCCGCGCGTTCAGCTGCGTCTGGCTGGTCAACGAGCTTTTGGAGGACCACTGGAAGCCCTCCCGATCGAAGCTCGTCCTGACCACCTCGGACGACGGCCTCGAGGTCAGATGCGATCCGGGTTTCCCGAATGCCTGGCGCAGGCAGCCGTTCCGCAACGAGCTCAGGGAATGGGCGATATCCGGCGAGCCGCTCGACATGACCGTCGTCGTGATCGCCGGTCAGCGCATCACGCTGCTGACGGCGGAGCGCGAATTCGATCTGGGTGTCGTCGGCCCCGATGAGCGGATCGTGCGTGAACTCGACGGCACCAGGGTCGTCAATGTGACGGTGGCGAAGGCGTCCGACGTCGCACCTTAAGCGCGATGCGCAAGTTGGTTATTCGGGTGCTGCGGAATCGCGGCCAGCCGTCTCGACATTGTCCTGACCGGCTGCGCGCCTGGCGCGCGCCGCGACCAAACGATCGAGCATCTGCACGATGACACCACGTTGCTTCTGCTCGATCGGCGCGATCGGCCCGCGACGCACCGGCGGCGAGATCTTCTCAAACGTGAATGCAGGCATCGTGCATCTCCTCACCGTTGAGTTGAGACACTCCTGGACACCCCCCGTACACTTGACCGGCGATGGTGGACATCGTCCAGTCACTTCAACTATGCCATGATTCAAGCATAAGTAATGCCAAAAATGTGGTCATGCCTCAGCGCATCGGCGCGAAGATCATGCTGCATCCGAAGAGAGTGCAAAGGCGATGTTCGAAGCCCATTTCCAGACGTTCGAAGAGCCCGAAGGCGGCGTGGCGCTGACCGCGCGCTTGAGTGCACTGCGCGAGGAATTGGCGCGGCGCAAGCTGACCGGGTTTGTGGTTCCGCGCGCCGATCAGCAGCAGAATGAGTATGTTGCGGCGTCCGAGGAGCGGCTTGCCTGGCTGACCGGCTTCACCGGATCGGCCGGGCTCGCGATCGTGCTGAGCAAGGAAGCCGCCTTGTTCGTCGACGGACGCTACACGCTGCAGGCCGGCAAGCAGGTCGACCGCAAGGCCTGGCAGGTCGAGCCGCTGGTCGATCCGCCGCCGGAGCACTGGCTGACCCGACATCTGGCAGCCGGCGACCGCCTAGGATTTGACCCGTGGCTGCACACTTCTGCGGCAGCCGAACGGCTGGCAGCGGCCTGCGCCAAGGCCGGCGCCGAGCTGGTCGCCGTCGACGGCAACCCGGTCGATACGGTCTGGCACGAACGGCCGGCGCCGCCGCTCGGTCCGGTCGCGATCCACGGCACGCAGTTTTCCGGCGAGATCGAGGCCGAGAAGCTGAAGCGCATCCGGCTCGAGATCAACAAGCTCGGCGTCGATGCGCTGGTGCTCTCCGACAGCCACGCGGTGGCGTGGACCTTCAACATCCGCGGCGCCGACGTCTCGCATACGCCGCTGCCGCTGTCCTACGCGCTGGTGCCCAAGGAAGGCCGGCCGCTGGTGTTCATCGATCACCGCAAGCTGTCCAACGCGACCCGCGACCATCTCGAACAGTCCGCCGATGTCGAGGAGCCGGCGGCGCTGACGCCAAAACTGACCGAGCTCGCCAAACGCGGCGCCTCGATCGCACTCGACAGCGCGACCGCGGCCGACGCGTTGAGCCGCCTGATCACTGGCGCCGGCGGCAAACCGGTGCGCGGCAGCGATCCGGTCAGCCTGCTGAAGGCGGTCAAGAACCTCACCGAGATCGACGGCACGCGGACGGCACATCAGCGCGACGCGGTGGCGCTGACACGCTTCCTCGCCTGGGTCGACCGCGAGGCGCCATCGGGCCACCTCACCGAGATCGACACCGTCGAGGCGCTGGAAACCTTCCGCCGCCAGACCGGCGCGCTGAAGGACGTCTCGTTCCCGACCATCGCCGGCACCGGGCCGAACGGCGCCATCGTGCATTATCGGGTGACGCGCAAGAGCAACCGCCGCATCGCGCCCGGCGATCTCCTGCTGATCGATTCCGGCGCGCAATATGAGGACGGCACCACCGACGTCACCCGGACCATCGCGATCGGCAAGCCGACCGACGAGATGTGCGACCGCTTCACCCGGGTGCTGCGCGGCCATATCGCGATCGCCCGCGCGATCTTCCCCGACGGCACCACCGGCGCGCAGCTCGACAGCTTCGCGCGGCAACATCTTTGGCAGGCCGGGATCGATTTCGAGCACGGCACCGGCCACGGCGTCGGCAGCTATCTCAGCGTCCATGAAGGGCCGGCGCGGATCTCCAAGCTCGGCACCACGCCGCTGAAGCGCGGCATGATCCTGTCCAACGAGCCCGGCTACTACAAGACCGACACCTACGGGATCCGG
>DASVOL010000348.1:0-19369 GCA_036383375.1 Bradyrhizobium sp.
ACAGCGTCATCAGCTGCGAGACGATCAGCCCACCGACGATGGCAAAGCCGAGCGGCTGGCGCAGCTCCGATCCGGTGCCGGTGCCGATCATCAAGGGAACGCCGCCGAGCATCGCGCACATCGTCGTCATCAGGATTGGGCGGAAGCGCGCCTTGCAGGCCATATAGACCGACTGCTCGGCAGGAAGATGCTGGTGGCGTTCGGCCTCCAGCGCGAAATCGATCAGCATGATGCCGTTCTTCTGCACGATGCCGATCAGCAGGATGATGCCGACCAGCCCGATCACGTCGAGTCCGAAGCCGAACGCCCACAGCGCGAGCAACGCGCCGAGCCCGGCGGACGGCAGGGTCGAGAGAATCGTGATCGGATGGATCGTGCTCTCATAGAGCATGCCGAGGATCAGGTAGACCGCGACCACCGCGGCGAGGATCAGGATCGGCGTCGACGCGAGCGCTGCCTGGAACGCCTGCGCATTGCCCTGGAAGCTGGTGATCACGGTTGGCGGCACGTGCAGGTCGGCGGTCGCCTTCTGGACCGCCGCGACCGCGGTCCCCACCGCCGTGCCCGGCGCCAGGTTGAAGCTCAGCGTGACCGACGGAAACTGGCTCTGGTGGTTCACTGAGAGCGGCGCGGTGCCGTAATCGATGCTCGCGATCTGGCTCAGGGGCACCATCGTGCCTGCGGACGAGCGGACGTAGATGCGGTTGAGCGCATAGGGGCCGAGCTGGAACGACGGATCGACCTCGAGGATCACGTAATAGGTGTTCAGCGTCGTGAA
Source organism: Bradyrhizobium sp. (assembly GCA_036383375.1). Taxonomy (GTDB): domain Bacteria; phylum Pseudomonadota; class Alphaproteobacteria; order Rhizobiales; family Xanthobacteraceae; genus Bradyrhizobium. The sequence continues at coordinate 779 of DASVOL010000348.1, forward strand.
CAGCTGGGCGACGTGACGCTGGCCGAATGAATCATAGAGCGTGTTGTCTACCGCGGCCGGATCGATGCCGAGACGGGAGGCCGCGTCGCGGTCGATCTGCAGCTTGAGCTGACGCGCGGCGTTGGCCTGGTCGGTGGCGACGTCGGCCAGTTCCGGCAACGTCTTCAGCTTTTGATACAGCTTGCCGGCCCACAGATTGAGCTCGTCCTGGTTCACGTCGGTGAGCGTGAATTGGTACTGCGTCTTGGACAGGCGGCTGGCGAGATTGATGTCCTGCGTCGCCTGCATGAACACCGACATCCCCTTGATCTTCTGCAACTCGGTGTCGAGCTGCCGGATCACCTGATCGGCGGATGCATTGCGCTCGTTGCGCGGCTTCAACAGCACGAACAGGCGGCCGTTGTTCTCGGTCACGGTCGGGCCGCCCGGCCCGATATAGCCGGTCGCATTGGCAACCGAGGGATTCTTCGCGATGATATCGATGACACTGCGTTGCAGCGTCGCCATCTGCGCCGGCGAGATGTCCGCCGAGGCCTCGGTGATGCCGGTGATCATGCCGGTGTCCTGCTGCGGAAAGAAGCCCTTGGCGATGGCCACGAACAGCAGGCCGGTCACCACGACACTTGCCAGCATGATCGACATGGTCGTGGCCTTGAAGTGCAGTGCTTTGGCGAGCACGGCCTCGTAGGCGGCCTGGATCGCAACGAAGCCGCGTTCCAGAGCGCGCGACACCACGCCGGCATTGGCGCCCTGGTGCGGCGACAGCAGATAGGCGCACATCATCGGCGTCAGGGTCACCGACACGATCACCGAGACCACGATGGCAACGCACACCGTGACGGCGAATTCCTGGAACATGCGGCCGATCACCCCGCCCATCAGCAGCAGCGGAATGAACACCGCGATCAGCGAGACCGAGATCGAGATGATGGTGAAGCCGATCTCGCCGGCGCCCTTCAGCGCGGCCTGCATCGGCGAGAGACCTTCCTCGATATGCCGCGAGATGTTCTCGATCATCACGATGGCATCGTCGACGACGAAGCCGACCGCGATCGACAGGCCCATCAGCGACAGATTGTCGAGGCTGTAGTTGAGCAGATACATCACGCCGAAGGTGCCGATCAGCGAGATCGGGACCGAGACCGCCGGGATGATGGTCGCCCACAGATTGCGCAGGAACAGGAAGATCACGCCGACCACCAGCGCGATGGTCAGCACCAGAGTGAGCTGAACGTCGGCGACGCTGGCGCGGATGGTCTGGGTGCGGTCGGAGGCGATCTCGACCTTGATGTCGGACGGCAGGCTCGACACCAGCTGCGGCAGCAGCTTCTTGATGCCGTCGACCGTGCTGATCACGTTGGCGCCGGGCTGGCGCTGGATCGCGAGGACGATGGCGGGCTTGTCGTTGTACCAGCCATGCAGCGTGATGTCCTCTGCGGCCACCTCCGCATGCCCGATGTCGCGCAGGCGGACCGGCGCGCCGTTGCGATAGGCGATGATCAGATCGTCATACTTGCTCGCGACCAGCACCTGGTCGTTGGTGGCGAGCGTATAGGCCTGCTGGCTGCCGTAGAGCACGCCCTTGGGCTGGTTCACGGTGATATTGCCGAGCGTGGTGCGCAATTGCTCGAGGTCGAGCCCCGCGGCGGCGAGCTTGGCCGGATTGACCTGTACCCGGATCGAGGGCTTTTGCATGCCGCCGATGGTGACGAGCGAGACGCCCGGCACCTGCGACAATTTCTGCGCCAAAATGCTGTCGGCATAATCGTCGACCTTGGTCAGCGGCTCGGTGTCCGACATCAGCGCGATCAGCAGCACCGGCACGTCGGCCGGATTGACCTTGTGGAAGGTCGGCGGCGACGGCATGGTCTTGGGCAATTGCCCCGATGCCGCATCGATCGCGGTCTGCACGTCCTGCGCGGCCGCATCGACGCTGCGGTTCAACGCGAATTGCAGCGTGATCTGGGTGTTGCCGAGTCCGCTGCTCGAGCTCATGCCGGTGAGGCCGGCGATCTGGCCGAATTGTCGCTCCAGCGGCGTCGCGACCGAGGAGGCCATCGTCTGCGGATCGGCGCCGGGCAATTGCGCGGTGACCTGGATGGTCGGGGTATCCACGGTCGGCAGCGCCGAGACCGGCAGCCGCACGAAGGCGATCATGCCGACCAGCACGATGGCGATGGCCAGGAAGGCGGTGGCGACGGGCTTGCGGATAAAACCTGCGGAGATGTTCATGGCAGCATGCCTGCGCTTGCGGTGGTTGCGTCCTGGACCAGGTCTTTCTTGTCATCGGCCACGATCTCGACCTTCGTCCCCGGATTGAGCCGGTACTGGCCCGCGGTGACGACGGTCTCGTTGGCCGCGAGGCCCTGCTCGATCAGAACCTGCCCGTCGCGCGATTGGCCGGTTGTGACATTGTGGATGCTGACGACGTTGTTCGCGCCGACCACATAGGCGAAGCCGCCGTCGGGTCCCTGGCGCACCGCCGTCAGCGGCACGGTGAGCGCGTCGTGGCGAACCGCGATTGTCAGATGGACGTTGACGAAACTGCCCGGCCACAGCGTGTTGCCGGCATTGGGAAAGGACGCTTTCAGCTGCACCGTGCCGGTCGTGCTGTCGACCTGGTTGTTGATCAGCATCAGGCTGCCGTGGTCGAGCTTGCGCTTGTTCTGTGCATCATAGACGTCGACCGATGCGTCGCCGGACGCCAGCGCCTGCCGCACGCCCGGGATCTCGCCGGACGGCAGCGTGAAGATCACCGCGATCGGCTGCAGCTGGGTGAGGACCACGAGCCCGTTGGTGTCGGTCGGGTGCACGATGTTGCCGGGATCGATGCGGCGGATGCCGGTGACACCGTCGAACGGCGCGGTGATCGTCGCGAAGCTGAGCTGGGTCTGCGCGGCTTCCAGCGCTGCCTTGTCGAGCGCGACGGTGCCTTCGCCCTGCGTGACCTGCGAATCCTGGGTGTCGAGCAGTTGCTGGGTCGCAAAGCCGCGATTGGCGAGCGGCTGCGTTCGCGCCAGATTGGTGCGGGCGTTTTTCAGGCTCGCCTCGTCGCGCGCCAGCGCGGCCTCGGCCTGGTCGACCTGGGCCTCGTAGACCCGCGGGTCGATCCTGGCGAGCACATCGCCGCGCTTCACCTGCTTGCCCTCGACGAAGTCGACGCTGTCGAGCGTGCCCTGCACCTGGGTGCGGATGGTCGCGGTGTTGATCGGTGTCACCGTGCCGAGGCCCTCGAGCACGATCGGCACATCATGCTGCAGCACCTTTGCCGCCGTCACCGGAACGACGGGTGTGACCGCGGCGGACTGCGTCGCTGCCGGTGCATGGTCCATTGCACCGTCCGGCCGATGCGCGACATAGGCGCCGGCGCCGATTGCAACGGCTGCCACGAGGCCCGCGCACGCGATCTTGAAGGTCTTCGATCTCATGGGTCACCAGCTCCATCGGTTGTCCGGCGGCCGATCGTTGCGACCAGCTCCAGGACAAAGGTTTCAGTTGCGCTCGCCGCAGCCGCTTCCGCGCCGCGGCCGGCGGTCAAATCGAGGTGGATGATGCGTGCGTCGACATCGGCGGCGCGCAATGCGCCGATCAGATCGCCTTGCGGCGCATCGTCGTTGCGATGAACGACAAGCCGGATCGCGGTCACCGTCGGCGCGATGGGAAACGGCAGCGCGTCGGAGTCGACGTCGATCGCGACAATGCCGCCGCAGGGCAGCTCGCCCCGCAGCGCCAGTTCGAGCATGCGCCGCGCAACCGATCGCTCTCCGAGCAGGATCAGCTGCCGCGGGATCATGCCGACGCGATCGAGCGCGTCCGCAACGCCGCGCAGGATGCCGGCATAGCTGGTTTCGCGGAGCTCGATCGGCAGCCATGTCGCAAGCGGCGTCAGCCGGCGCCAGCGCGCGAAGGTTTCCGGCACGGCGATGGACGCGGCATCGGGTGCGACCAGGACGCCGACCAGCACACCCGTCGTGGCGCGACGGGGCCGGGCTGCGATTGTGCTGTGCAGGCTTTCGGACATGCCCGCAAGCTGGGCTTCAGCCCGATATTATTCAAATGAATTGTCTTTATCCATCAATTCACATCATGCATGATGGCGGCATGCGGATGCGCAATCTCGACCTCAATCTCCTCTTGGTGTTCGACGCCGTCATGCGCGAGCGCAGCGTGGTGCGCGCGGCCGGCGCGCTTGCCATCAGCCAACCCGCCGTGAGCCACGCGCTGAACCGGCTGCGTCATGCGCTGAAAGACCAGCTGTTCGTCCGCACGCCGTCCGGCATGCTGCCGACGCCGCGGGCGGAAGCGCTGGCGCTGCCGGTCCGCAAGGCGCTCAACGAACTGCAACTCGCGGTCGAGGGCGATCGTTTTGATCCGGCGCAGGCCGAACGGCGCTTCACCATCGCCGTCAACAATTATGCCGCGGTGGTCGCGGCCGGCGCGATCATCGCGGCGGTGCGCGCGCAGGCGCCGAAAGTGCGGCTGACGCTGGTGCCGAGCGGGACGCTCAATCTCGCCGACCGGCTCGATCGCGCCGAGCTCGATCTTGCGATCTCCGCCCGCGCGCTGGAGGGCGAGCGCTTTGCCGCCAGCCGGTTGATCGAGGATCGCTTCGTCGCGGTGCTGCGGGCCGGTCATCCGGCGTTGCGCAAGAAGCTGACCGGCGAGACGCTGGTCGAGCTGCCGCACCTTGCGATCACTTCCAGCGGAGAGGATCTGGATTTCGTTGATGCCTGGCTGCGGGCCCGCAAGGCGAGCCGCACCATTGCGTCCGATGTGCCGTATCTGTCCGCCGGTGCCGTCCTGGTGCAATCGAACATGGTCGCGATCCTCGGGCGCAAGCTCGCGCTCGAGTTCCGCCGCGCCTATCCGATCGAGATGCGGGAGCTGCCGTTCGACGCATCGAAATTGCAGAGCGTCATGAGCTGGCACCGCCGCTTCGACGATCTGCCGGCGCACCGCTGGCTGCGGGATACGATCATCGCCGCCACGCGCGGCATTTGATCTTGCGTCGAAGCGATTCGGAATCATTGCGCCCGCGCCGATCTTTGGCGCGGGCAGCTTCGCAGCTGGCGTCAGCCTCTCGTCAATGGCCGACGGGGCCGGGGCCGCCGAGCTTGACCTTGCGCAAGGTCAGCGCCAGCGGGATCGCCGACAGCGAGATCAGCATCAGGACCCAGAACGCGTCCATGTAGGACAGGAACGAGGCCTGGGTCTGCACCTGTTGCCCGATCCACTGGATCGCCTGTTGGTGCGCCTGCGCCAGCGAGTTGCCCTGGGCAACGAAGAAGTCGGTGACCTGGTGCAGCGTGTCCTGGTATTGCGGGCTCGATGGCGTCACCTGCTCGACCAGCCGGCTCTGATGGAACTGCTGGCGATGGGTCAGCACGTTGGACACGAGCGAGACGCCGATCGAACCGCCGGTGTTGCGCGCCGCGTTGATCAGCGCCGAGGCCTGGTCGGTCTTCCCGGCGGGAATGCCGTCGTAAGACGCCGTCATGATCGGAATGAAGATCAGCGGCAGGCCGACGCCGATCAGCATGCGCGAGCGCGCCATGAACCAGAAGCCGAGATCGCCATAGACGTTGGTCATGCTGTACATCGAGGCTGCGATCACCAGCGCACCAACAACGATCAGATACTTTGGCTGCACCTTGGCGGCGAGCCGACCGACCACGAACATCATCAGCATGGTGACCACGCCGCCGGGCGAGAGCACGAGGCCGGCCCAGGTCGCGGTGTAGCCGAAATCCTGCTGCACCAGTTGCGGAAGGAACTGGGTGGTCGCGAGCAGGATCGCGCCGGTCGCCAGCATCACCAGGAAGCTCGCCCCGAATTGCCGGGTCGCGACCATGCGCAGGTCGATCATCGGATTGCGGCGGCTCATCTCCCACGGAATCATCAGCACGAACGCGACCGCGCAGATCGCCGCCGACGTGATGATGAAGGACGATCCGAACCAGTCGTCCTCGAGGCCGCGGTCGAGCGTCACCTCGAGTGCGCCGAGGAAGGTTGCCACCAGCGCGAAGCCGATGAAGTCGAAGGAGTTGTCCTTCTGTGCGTCCGTCTGCACTCTCTTGGCCTTCGCAGGCTCCTGCAGCACCGTGGCGATCGCGACCGTCGCGAACAGGCCGACCGGCGCGTTGATCAGAAAACACCAGTGCCAGGACAGATTGTCGGAGAGCCAGCCGCCGAGCGTCGGGCCGACCACCGGCGCCACCACGACGGCGATGCCGAACACCGCGAAAGCCTGGCCGCGCTTGGCCGGCGGGAAGGCGTCGGCAAGGATCGACTGCGCCACCGGCACCATGCCGCCGCCGCCGAGACCTTGCAGGATGCGGAACAGCAGCAGCGCATTGAGGTTGGGCGCAAAGCCGCACAGAATCGAGCTGACGGTGAAGATGCCGAGGCAGATCAGGAAGAAGGTCTTGCGCCCGAGCATCTTGGCGAGGAAGCTGGAGGCGGTGAGGATGATGGCGTTGGAGACCAGATAGGAGGTCACCACCCAGGAGGCTTCGTCCTCGCTCACGCCCATGCCGCCGGCAATATAGGGCAGCGCGACGTTGGCGATGGTGGTGTCGAGCACCTCCATGAAGCTCGCGAGCGCGACCACGATGGCGATCAGCCAGGGATTGACGGCTACGCTCGGAACAGGGATGCCCTTGGCATCGATCGCTGCAGCACTCATGAGAGGCTCCCCCGATCAGAGCTTTCCAAGACGCTCGAGCAGCGACGGCGCCGGATTGATCCGCACCGTCGGGACGACGGACATGCCCGGGCCAAGCGCAACGTCGGTCGGCGGGTTGTCCATCACGATCTTCACCGGCACGCGCTGCACGATCTTGACGTAGTTGCCGGTGGCGTTCTGCGCCGGCAGCAGCGAGAACGCGGTGCCGGAGCCGGGCTGTACGCTCGCGACATGGCCCTTGATCGTACGGCCGGGATAGGCGTCGATCTTCAGCGTCACCTTCTCGCCGGGGCGCATCTGGTTGAGCTGGATCTCCTTGAAGTTCGCGGTGACCCAGGTCTCGTCGGGGACGAACATGGTCAGGTTGGTGCCGGCCTGCACGTACTGGCCGACGGCGGCCGAAAGGTTGACGACGCGTCCGGGCTGCGCGGCGGTGACCGTCGTGTAGGACAGATTGAGCTTGGCCTGGTCGCGCTGCGCCTCGGCCTGGGCGAGGTTCGCGACCGCGCTCTTGCGCTGCGCCTTCAGCCCTTCGACCTGACGCTGCGCGAGGTTGAGCGTCGCTTGCGCGCTCAGGAGAGAGGCCTGCTGCTGATGCAGTTGCGAGGTGTACTGCTCGGAATTCTGCACCGTGCCGTAGCCGGTCTGTTCGAGATGCTGGTAGCGCGTCGCCTGCTGCTGGGCGAAGGTCAGCGCTGCCTGCGCCTGGTCGACCTGGGCCTGGTTGGCTGATATCTGCGCCTGCTGCACGTCGAGCTGCGCATCGACATTCTGGATGCTGGCCTGCGCGGCGGCGACCTGGGCTTCCGCCTGCGCCAGCGCGACACGGTAGTCGCGGTCATCGATGCGCGCGATCACGTCGCCGGCCGTGACGTGCTGGTTGTCGGTGACCGGCACCGCCGTGAGATATCCCGATACTTTCGGGGCCAGCGCGAACTGCCGCGCCGCGATGAAGGCGTCGTCGGTAGATTCGAAATGCTCGCTGTAGTCCATGTAGAGAGTGCCGCCGCCGAGCGTGGCGGCGAGCAGCACGGCGCCGATCGCGGAGACCACCGGACGGCGGCGCAGGAAGCCGCGCTTCTGTGGCGCGACCTCCGGCGAGATGGTTTCCGGCGGGGTGGGCTCCCTGCTTGCGGGGCGCTCCTGCGCCGGAGCCCGCGCGGTGACTTCCGGCCGCTCGGATGTGACGTTGGGCTCGTGTGAGGCCGGCGCCGAGGGCGAACCCTCGATGCGCTCATGCCCTTCTTGGTCGCGCTCCAAAACGGTGTCTTCGAACATGATGGCTGCTCCTGCTGCCAGGCGAGGTCTGCAAGGCCTTCGCAAAAGGGAACGATACTGTTCCGTTCCATGCGGCAAATAGTCTCGCGGCAGTGCAGCGTCAATAGAAACGGAACTGTACCGTTCTATTTACAACTAGATGTGATAGGGCTATATTGCTTGATGTTGCCGGCGGGACCGGCCCATGGAACCCGGGGGAAACTGATGACCACCAGTACCCTGAAGACGCCGCGGGCGCCCAAGGCCAGGATCGCGACCAGTGCGGTCGAGGTGCGCGCCGGCCGGCCGCCGAAGGAAATGGCGGGTGAAGTCGATGCGCGCATCCTCGATGCCGCGCGCAAAGTGTTTCTCGAGCGCGGGTTCGAAGGCGCCAGCATCGACGAGATTTCCGAGGCCGCGCGCTCCGGCAAGCGCACGATTTATGCGCGCTTCCGCGACAAGCGCGCGCTGTTCACCGAGGTGGTGACGCGGGACATCCTGTCGCGCATCGCGGAGTTCAAGGCGGACGCGCCGCTCGGCGCGACGGTGGAGGAGCGTCTCACCAGCGTCGCCTCGACCCTGCTGCACTGGGGCCTCGACGCCGACCGGATCGGCCTGATGCGGCTTGCGATCGCGGAGGCGCATCGCTTCCCGGATCTCGCCGCCACCGTCAACCGCAGGGCGCGCGCGCTCGCCACCGAGCTCGGTGTTCACCTGCTGCGCGAGCTGACGCAGTCCGACGAGCTCGGCAAACTGCCGGCCTTCGCGCCGGAGCACCTGCCTACCACCGCGCGCCTGTTCCTCGACATCATTGCGGTGCCGATGCTGCTTCGGGCTCTCTACGAAGTCGACTTGAAGGCGCTCGATCCCGAGCTCGACGAGCACGTCGCGCGCGGCGTCGGATTCTTCGTCGCGGGGTGCAGGAGCGGTTACCGCTTCGGTGCCGATTGATCCTGGCCGGTTCACTCAGCAGGTTGTGAGCGCGGCCAGCTGCAACTTGGCCACAGATTGCAGAAAAGAATGGAATTCGAATGAGACATGCTGTCGCATTCCTTCCGCTCATGGCAGAGACGTGTATCGCTGGCCTGCAGCAACCGCAAGGGGAATGGAAGTGCGTCGTTTTGCAATCGTTGGGACTTGCCTAGTTTTGATTACGCAATTTGCGAACGCGGCGTCAGCCGCTGACTTGTCGGAGCGGAGCTGGACCAAGGCTCCGCCATTGGTGGCTCCCGCGTTCAACTGGTCCGGATTCTACGCCGGCGTGAATGTGGGCGGCGGCTGGTATGATGGTGGGAGTATCGCGACCAGCAGCAATGTCAGTTCGCTCGTTCCCCCCGGCAACATCGTCCGTGTGCCCCTGTCGAACAGCAACCAGGCCGGCGTGACCGCTGGTGGACTGCTCGGATACAATTACCAGATCGACAGGGTCGTCCTCGGCGCGGAAGCCGATTTCAACTATGTCGACGTGAAGTCCTCCAGAGGTGGGAGCACCACCGCCGCTCTCCCTGGCGGCGTGACGGGAAACTTCAACATTGCGAACACCAGCAAGATCGATTGGTTCGGCACCGTGCGCGGGCGCATCGGCTTCGTACCGGTCGAGCGTCTCTTGATCTACGCGACAGGCGGTCTGGCCTATGGTGAAGTGAAGACCCACATCGCCAATTCGTCGGCCTTCTCCACGGGCCTCTCGCGGCTCTGGCTTGGCGACAATTCCGACGTTCGCGTCGGTTGGACGGCCGGCGGCGGCCTCGAATATGCCTTCACCAATAACTGGACGCTGCGCGGCGAATATCTCTATGTCGATCTTGGTAGCAGCGGCACGACGGCAACGTTCCAGGGCACGGATCCGCTGCAGAGCCAGATCCGTTACAATGCCAGCCGCGAGAGCAGGTTCAGCGTTGCCCGCGCCGCGTTGAGCTACAAGTTCTGACACCGGCGCGAGCAAAGCGCTGCGGTCCCTCTCCCGCACGCGGGAGAGGTGAGGCGGCCATGCAGCCCTCCCTCAAGCGCCAGCTCAGCCCGGCGCGCGCTCGACGGCGTGGCGCAGCCAGACCATGCCGCCTTCCAGCGTCTCGCAATGCGTGAGCCGGAGCGACTGCCCGGCGCCGGGACGGTCGCCGACCTCGCCGTGATAGTCGACGATGCTCTGTGATCCGGCGACGCCGTCGACCGCCGGATGAATCAACGTGCTGAACTCGTCGATCAGTCCCTGCTTGAGGAACGCGCCATTGATCCCGCCGCCGCCTTCAAGCAGCAGCGTCTTGGCGCCGAACAGTGCTGCGAGCTGCGCCATCGCGCTCGCCAGATCATCGCCCTTGCGGCCTGCAAAGATGTAGGACGCGCCGTCCTCGCGCAGCTCGGCGAGATGGCTGTCCGAGACCTGTTCGCCGAGCACCGCGACGGCGTGATCGCCGCCGACATTGTCCTTGCCGAAATGCACGCGGCCCGCCGGATCGATGCCGACAGCGAGCTTGCGGCCGTCGCGGTTGCCGAGATGCGCCTCGCGAGGCAGCTTGGGCGCATTGACGAATTGCCGCTCCGTCCCCTTGGCCATCTCGTTCATGGTGACGCGGCCGATGATCCATCCATCGGCATTGAAGCCGTCATGGATCCTCTCATAGTGGGAGCGCAGCACGTCGGCCGGGATACCGGCGGCCGGCTTGGTGAAGCGGCTGGGATGGAGCCGGCCGTCGATCGACGTGCCCATGTGGCAGATGATGTGGGGTCGCATTGGCTCAACTCTTCGGTGGGTATGACAACGCAGCAGCGGCGGATGGAGCAGGTCCTGATCTAGAGAGCCGTGAGCAAGTTCTCAACGCCGATAACGCAGCGGTGTTTCTACTTCGCGCCCCTCAATCGAACCAGCCGCGCCGCTTGAACCAGAGCACCGGCAGGATGCCGCTGGCAACGATCGCGGCGCAGGCCAGCGGATAGCCGAAAGTCCATCCCAGTTCCGGCATCACCTTGAAATTCATGCCCCAGACCCCGACCAGGATGGTCGGGGGCACGCCGACGACCGACACGATAGTCAGGATCTTGAACAGGTCGTTCTGCTGGATGTTGATGAAGCCGAGCACGGCGTCGAGCAGCAGCTGGATCTTGTCCGACAGCCGGGTCTCGTAATCACTCAGCGAAGCCACATCCTTGGACACGGCCTCGAGCCGCCGCTTCGACGCCGCGGTGATCCATTCATTGCCGACGTCGTCGGCGAAGCTCGCGACCCGGCCGACGCCGAGCAGCACGTCGCGCGCCTTCGCCAGGCGATCGGCCAGCTCGCCGACATTCTCGAGCGCCTCGCGCAGCCTGCGGCTGGAGCGGACCGGACGCTTGCTCCGCACCAGGCCACCCTTGAACACGGCGCGCGACAGCTGGTCGGACTTGGCGCCAAGGTGCTCCAGCACGTCGGCGCCGCGATCGACCATGGCCTCGAGCAGCGCGGTGAACACGCACATGCCGTTCTGCAGGCTCTTGTCGGTGTCGATCCGCTTCATGACGTCGTCGAACGTGCTCAGCTGTGCGAACCGTATCGTCACCAGCACCTTTGGCCCGATCACGAAGCCGATATTGGTGATCTCGGCCTCGTTGTTCTCGTCGAGCCGCACCGCCGGCGAGCTCAGATAGAGCCGGTCATGATCGGCGATCAGGCGGCTGGAGGCTTCGATCTCGCCCAATGATCGTTCAGTGGGGACGCGAATGCCGAGCACGCGTTCGGTGAACTGCTTTTCGTCATCGGAGGGATTGAGCAGATCGATCCAGATGATGTCGGACGGCAATTCGGCGCCGATGCTCTGCCAATCATCGGTCGCCGACCTGTACAACTTCAGCACTCACCGGCTCCATGCATGGGGACTTGCGGCCCACGACAATATCGGGGACCGCTAACCGGTTCCATGCCGGGGCGTGACGTCATCAATGCATCAATGGGTGGCGGCATGTCCTTCGAGAACGCGAAGCGGAAAGCCGAAGGTCAATCCCGCACGGATCTCGTTCACCGGGCGTCCACCCGTGAGCGCGTGCCGGACTGCGACGTCGAAGTTGAGATCATCGCGCACACGATAGATCAGCCCGACCAGGCCCGAGAACGTCTCCTGCCTTCCGAATTCGCTCTCGTAGAAGATCTCGGCGACGGGACGCACCGTCCAGGTAGCCGGTCCTTCGACAATTGCGCCCAGGAACAGATCGCCATGATGGTCACGGGTAAGGGCCGTCTCGGCGTTCAGATGTATGGTCCCCCAATCCCAGCGCTGCGAGATGATGCCGGCCAAGCTTAAGCCGACGCCTGAATTACCGGTACTGTCGGGTAGCAGGACGCCAAATTCGGTTGCAACACTTGGGCCGGTCTTGTCCTGCAGGCTTCCGGGAACGATCACATGCTTGAGGAACGCTCCGGCGGCTGTCAGGGACGTCGGTCCGAGCGGGGAAAGAGAGGTCTGACCCTGGCCTTCAAAGACGGCCTCCCAATTCTCGCTCAGTCCGTAGTTGATGACCCAGGCAGGCGCGATCAGGCTTGTCCCGCTCTCGTCGCGCAAGCGTCCCGCCGGCTGCAGTTCGATCTCCATTTCCCCCTTTCTGGCGACCGCAGCATCCGTGCCGTCAAACGGACGATAGGCCGACGCGGGGCCAGACAAGGCAATGAGGCCTGAAGCGATGACGGTGCCGAGCGCAAGATGTGCCGGGAAGCTGCTAACGCCTCGGCTCCGTCCGCACATGCACCGCCTCCTGCCCGGTTCAATCTCAAGGCGTTGGCTTGAACACCCAGATTGCGGCCGGTCCCGCGGGGCCCGCGCGCACCGCGACGAACAGGCGGTCCATCTCCGGCACAAACAGCGACGTTCGCGCGCCCGTTGCCGTCGGCGTGTGCGCGATCCGTCGATAGACCGACCCATCGATTTCAAATACGTCGACGTAGCCTGCGCCGCAGCTCACATAGACCCGCTCACGTTTTGTATCGATGAAGAGATCGTCGACATCGCCGCAGGTCTCAGCGTTCGCGATCGGTTTGCCGTCCGTCGAAAAGACGGCAAGTTCGGCAGGACTACGGTACGCCACAAGCACACGCCCACGATCGATGGTCATCGCGAAGTTGCCGCCGTTGTCCAGCGGCCAATTGGCAAGCTGTTTCCCGGAAGCACCGTCCAGGACTGCGACCACGTGCGCGTCAGGCAGGTTGACAAAGATGCGTCCGCTGTCGGGCTCAAGCTGGAAGCTTTCCGGATGTGCCTTTAGCGGCAGGCTTCGTACCTTGGTGCGGGTGGACGGATCGAGCACCGCCAGACCGCCATCACCATAGCCGACGACAACATGCTTGGCCGCCGCGTCGATCCGGATGTTATCCGCATCGCTGCCAAGTTCGATCCGCCCGGTCGACTTGTACTCGTTGCCCTCGAACAGTCGCACCGATCCGTCACGGGCATTGGCGACATAGAGGGTCTCGGTCGATGGCTCATAGCCGACGCCCTGCGGTTCGTTGAGCCCGCCAATGGTTCGCAGCAGGCGGTGGGCAGCCAGGTCGACGACGCCGATGCTGTCATTGCCAAGCTCGGCGACGAACAATCGCTGGCGTTTCAGGTCGACCGCAAGGTGATCGATCCGCCCGCGGACCTCGCCCAGCAGGATCTTTGCTTCGAGCTGAAGCGGCGCCTTGTCTCCCGCCGCTTCGGCTGCCAGCGCCGGAATAAGTGCGTCGATACGCTGGACGATTTGGTCCCGGGTTGATTCGTAGTCATCGATGCCAAGAGGAATGCCGGACCAGTAGGTCACGTCGGCTCGTCCTCGCCGCTCGGCGGGAATCCGATCGAACGCCACCACCTGGTCCGCCGCGGTCATATCGTCTAAGGTCAGTTGTTGCGGCGTGTTCGCCGCCTCCAGACCATCCAGCGCAAGCCCGTCCCGGATCCTGACTGGCACTGACCGATAAAGGTCGATACCGCGCGAGACCGCCTTGAACCGCAACCGGCGCTCCTGTGCAGCCTTGTTGAAATAGGCGGCCGCCATCTGGCTGTTCACCACGCCGTGCTGGCAGACAAAGACAACCATCTTGTCCTCGTCGGCCGGTGCGGGCTGGACTGATGTCAGCAGGATCGCGAGCGCCGCGGCCACATTGAGCAGCGTCACCTGGGCCCTCGTGAGCAGCGTTTGCATTGTCGGCGTCTCACTTCAAACCGGTTAGCACCCACGCCGGTTGCAGGATGGGGTAAGCAAGGAGCCCGATGACTGCCGTCACGGCAATGAGCAAGGGGTTGCTGACCTTCCAGCGGAACAGAACGGCGAGCGATACAATGCCGATGAGCGCGGTGAGCCAATCGCCGATCGCAATTTTGCCGAGCAGGACGCAGGCGCCGAGAATCGTTCCGATCGCAGCCGCGTAGGCGCCCTTCACGAAGCCCTGGACGTTCGGATTCTTGCGGTGACGCGCCAGCAGAGGCGCCACGATCAGGACAAGCAAGAAGGATGGCAGGAAGATGCCAATGGTCGAAATGACGGAGCCCCAGAAGCCTGCGACCAGGTAGCCGACGAAAGTTGCTGTGATTACCACTGGGCCGGGGCTCATCATGCCGATCGCGACGGCCACCAGGAATTCCCGTTCGTTGAGCCAGCCGTACTGCTGCACGAGCCCTTGCTCCAGAAAGGGAACGATGACCAGCCCGCTGCCGAAGGTCAGCGAACCGGCCTTGAGGAAGAACAGCAACAGCTTGCCGAGCGTCGATCCGGTCACGACCGGTGCGGCTCCGGGCGCTGCCGCTGGTATGATCGCGAGTTGCAGGGCGACCGGCGGCCGCTTGATGTTGCCGTAATAGATGATGCCGACGATCCCGGCGCCGATGAAGAGCAGCGCGACCTCGGCCTTCAAGATCACGGTAACGGCAAAACAGACTGCGGCGATCACCCATTGCAGCCAGTCCTCCATGCCGAGCTTGGCGAGCCGATAGCAGGAATGCAGGATCAAGGCGATGACTGCGGGGCTGACGCCATAGAACACGGCGGTGACGGGCTGAAGATCGCCGAGATAGATATACAGCGCGCCGAGAGCCGCGACGATGGCGAAGTTGGGAAGGATGAAGCACCATCCACCGACCCAGGCTCCCCAAAAGCCGCCGCGAAGCCAGGACACATAGATGCCGACTTGGATCGCCAGCGGCCCTGGAAGCGATTGGCAGATGGCAATCGATTCCCTCATCTCCTCCTTGGTCAGCCATTTCTTGCCATCGACCAGCTCCCGCTCCATCTGCCCGACGAGCGCGACCGGGCCGCCGAAGCCGAGAAAGCCGAGGCGCAGGAAATAGCGTGCCAGTTCTGCCAAGCGGCTGCGCTGTGAATCTGTTGGCGTGGTCACCTGAGAAACTCCGTCGAAGAGGCCCTGCTTTTCATTGCGAATCCGAGATGGGCTCAAGAATGCCGTCAGCGGGGAGCCCAACTCCCGTTGGCGTCAGCGTGAATGTCCGGCCGGATTGGGCGACGTCGTAGCAACCGTCGTCGGACTCCCGGAGATAAAGGCACAGCTGATCCTTCTCGATCGCCCATCTGCCACGCGTCTTTGCTCCCGCCGAGACGATCCTCAGCGTGTCGTCACGCTCGAACACGAACCGGTAGTGCACCTCGTCCGTCAGCTGCATCCCGATGAACCTGGCGCGAATCTGCGCGCCCGTGACTTTCCGAAGGCCTTGCGCCGCAGCTAATCCCGCATCGGAGGCAACCAAGCCTCCGATGAAGGCGACGAGTACCGCGACGAGACGCGTCACGCGCGGTCGGCTCGGTTTGCTGGCGTTCACTTCTTGCAGGCCTTGAGACACATCTTGTACTCGGTCTTGCAGGCTGGACCGGCATAGTTCTTCATGCAGGCCGCGCGCTGCTCGGCGCAGACCTTGCAGGATTGGGCTTGAGCTCCGCCCTCGCTCGTGAGCAGAGCCGCCAACACTGAAAGCGCCAGAGTGATGCGATTGATCCGCTCCATCACGCGTCTCCTCAGGCTTCCTTCGCGTATTGCTCATACAGTCTGGCCGCGTTGTCCCAGCGGATGGCTTCCATGTAGATGTCGACATAGCGGGCCGCCGCGGCCCCGAAGTCCATGTGATAGGCATGCTCGTACATATCGAGCACCAGCACCGGGCGGCCGCCGGCGAGCGTCGTCGTGTGATCGGCAGCCCATTGGTTGACAAGCCGCTTGTCGCGGGGCGAGTAGGCGAGAATCACCCAACCCGAACCGCCGCCTTCCGCCTTGCCCATGGCCGCGAATTCGGTCCGCCAGCGCTCCATGCTGCCGAAGTCGCGCGCGATCGCTTCGGCAAGCGCGCTGCTCGGTTTGCCTGCGCCGCCGAGCCCGTCGAAATAGACCTCATGCAGGATCATCGAGTTCGCTGCGATGAGCTCCTCGCGCTTCAGGCCGTTGATCACAAAGTTCGGGGCCTTGGCGAAGTCGAGCTCGGCAAGCTGCGTGCCGATGGCGTTGAGCCGCTTCACGGCGCCGACGTAATTGTTCTCGTAGTGGCTGACGAGTATCTTCTCCGAGATGCCGCTGATCGATTTTGGATCGAACGGCATCGGCTTTGCCTGATACGACATGGCTTTGGCTCCTGTCTGCGGGTTGGCTTCGGCTGCGGCGCGGTTGGCGCCAAGCACGGTTGCAGATGCTGCGGCTACGCCAGCCGCTGCGATGAAGTCCCGGCGTCCGGTGTCGATGGTCATCGGTTTCTCCCAATGTTGAACGGTGCTTGCTTCAGATCGCGGCTCTATTGCTTCGTGAGCCCGACGATGGTCGGGAATCCCGAGATGGTCTGCACCGAGATTTCGACGGGATCGCCGAAGCGGACGGCGTTGAAGATCAGGCCGTCCTGAACCTTGAATGGCTCCGTTCTGTCCGCAGACAGGCGTATCAGCAGCGTGTCGTTGCGTTCGTCGACGCTATCGACGACGCCGCGCAGCGTCTCGCTTGCCGGCGGATGGACGGCCGTCGCCTGCAATGCGACGGCTGTTTCCAGCTGCTCGCCGCCATCTGTCGGTGCCGCAAGTATTGCGCCGGGCCACAGCACGGCGAGGCAGAGGGCCAGGGTTGTTCTCATCATGATCGTCACTCCATTTGCTTTGGCTTCTGGTGGCTTCGGGCCAAGCAGAACCTCAGTCCTGCTCCTTGACCTGGCCGCTGCTATCGATCACGAGCCTGACGGGCTTGCCGTTCTTGATTGCCTTCGCCGTCGTGCCTTCGGCCGTCGACTTGACGTCGCTCACGTTCGCGTAGCCGGCGGCCCGAAGTTTCGCGACAAGCTCGTCCTGCGTTAGGGCTCGGGCGGGCATGGCGGTGCCGGCGACCGCGAGCGCAAGGATCAGGTGGAGGAATCTTTGCTTCTGCATGGTTGCTCTCCTGGTTGTGTTGTGCTGCCCCAGGTTCTTCAGGTGCGCGCTTGCTCAGATGAAGCGGAAGATCGCGACGGTCACGGCTTCACCTTGCTGGTCGGCCAGTTGTGCGTCTCCCGGGTTGCGTCGCGGCACCAGCGATAGAAGGCGTCGTAGAGCAGCATGCCGGCGCTCAATTGTTCGAGGTCGTCGTCGAACATGCGCGACAGGCCGAGCGAAGCGGCGAGCAGCCCCGGCGCCTCCGGCGACAGATCGAGCCGCGCGGTATCCGCGGCCCGTACCATCGTCGCGAGCCGCTCCAGCGCGGGCGTCGAGAGGCCGAACTCCCTGACCATCACGTCGAAGGTGCAGAGCTCGCCGCGATGGCTCCAGAATACATTCTCGATATCGAACGGCGTGGCGCCGAAGCGTTCGGCGACCGCCTCGACTTCCGCTGATGCAACGAACAGGAACACGGCCGCGGGATCGACAAAGCGACGGATCAGCCACGGGCAGGCGATGCGGTCGATCTTCGGCCGCGAGCGCGTCACCCAGACGGTGCGGCCGCGGCCGTCGCGCTTCGGAATCCTGTCGACAGGAACGGTCGGAAGCTCCGCGGCCTTCCACGCGAGGTGGCCGCCCTCGAGAACTTCGGCAGCAATGTTGCCGCACCGGAGCCAGGCGGCGGCGCCTTCGCTGAGCTTCTGCCCTTTCTGGCAGATCACGACCACGGACTGGCCGGAGAAGCGGGGAGCCCAGTCCTGGACGTCGAGATGGGAGTGCCTGATGGCGCCCGGGATCAAGCGCGGATCGGTGGCGAAATCCTCGTCGACACGAACGTCGACGAGCGTCGGCGCCTTGGCGGTGCCGATCAGACGGGACAGTTTTTCGGATGAGATCGATGTGTATGACGACATGGTGCGTCCTTGGTGAACAGGACGCGATTCTTGGGCATGTCGCCTCGCGGGGAGATCGCACATCCCCGTGCGCTGAAATTAAGACCTTGTGTTGATCGATGTCAACCGGAGTGCGCCGTCGTTACAAGCGAAACGTCCAGGTCACTGTCACGAACAGTTCATCCGCGCGGCCCGGACAATGTCTCGGCCGCGGCGCAAGACGTCAGGCGAGACACACATGGTCGGGGCCTTGCGATCTAGAAGCCGCAATCCCTGAATTGTTTTGCACCGAGGTGAAATCGCGAGCCTTGCTCGACGAAATCCACGTCGAGGCACTGGTTGCCCCGACGGAACGCGCCGATGCCGTTGCAGCGCAGATATTCGAGATTTATCCGCCAGCGTTTCTCGCGCGGCGAATAGGTCGCG
>DASVOL010000349.1:0-3182 GCA_036383375.1 Bradyrhizobium sp.
TGATGTGGCCGCGGCCGAAGGCGACCTGATTGCGCGTAAGGAAGGTTCGGCCGGCATCATCCGACTCAACCGGCCGAAGGCGATCAATGCCGTGACGCTGGAGATGTTCCACGACATCGACAAGGCGCTCGACGCGTTCGAGGCCGATCCCGAAGTTGCGGTTATCGTGCTGGAAGGGGCCGGCGAGCGCGGCCTGTGCGCCGGCGGCGATATTCGCGCGCTCTGGGAAAGCTCGAAGGTCAAGGGCGACCTCGGCAAGATACTGTGGCGCGACGAGTACATCCTCAACGCGCGAATCAAGAAGTATCCCAAGCCCTATGTCGCGTTTATGGACGGCATCGTGATGGGCGGCGGCGTAGGCCTGTCGGCGCACGGCCGCCACCGCATCGTGACCGAGCGAACCAAGCTAGCGATGCCGGAAGTCGGGCTCGGCTTTTTCCCCGATGTCGGCGGTACCTATCTGCTGTCGCATTCGCCGGGCGAGGTCGGTACCTATTTTGGTCTCACCGGTACCACGATGAACGGCCCCGATGCGATCTATGCCAAGTTCGCCGATGCGGTGGTGCCGAGCGCCAAGCTTCCGGCGCTGCGCGAGGCGCTGACCAAGGTCGCGCCGGGCACGACGTCCACCGAAATCGACCGGCTGATTGCAGGCTTCGCCACCGGCGAGAAATCCGGCCCTGTGGCCGCGATGCAAGCCAGGATCGACGGCTGGTTCGCGCGCGGAAGGATGGAGGACATCGTCGCCGCGCTTGAGGCCGACGGTTCGGAGCTGGCGCAGGCCACGCTGAAGACGCTCGGCGAAAAATCGCCGCGCGGCATGGTGGTGACGCTGAAGCTGCTGCTGCTGGCGCGGGCGACCGAGACGCTGGAGGAGTGCCTGGTGCGCGAATATCGCGCGGCGCTCGAAGTGTTTGCCAGCGACGATTTCCGCGAGGGCGTGCGCGCCGCCGTGATCGATAAGGACCGCAATCCGAAATGGTCGCCCGCCCGGATCGAGGACGTGACAGCGGAAATGCTGGCGCCTTACTTCGCCGAGATCGGCGCCGACGAACTGAAATTTCCTGACAGCAAATAGAAACGTCGCAAGCGGAGGACTTCCCATGGCAAACGTTGCATTCATCGGGCTCGGCAATATGGGCGGGCCGATGGCGGCCAATCTGGTCAAGGCCGGCCACAAGGTGACCGCGTTCGATCTGGTCGCGGCATCCCGCGACCAGGCCAAGAGCGATGGCGCCGCGATCGCCGAGAGCGGCGTTGGCGCGGTGAAGGGCGCCGATGTCGTGATCACCATGCTGCCGGCCGGCAAGCATGTGCTCGGCGTCTGGAACGAGGTGCTTCCGGCGATGGCCAAGGGCGCGCTGATCATCGACTGCTCGACCATCGACGTCGAAAGCGCCAAGCAGGCGCATGCGCTCGCCGCCAAGCACGGCATGGCCTCGGTCGATGCGCCGGTTTCCGGCGGCACCGGCGGCGCCAAGGGCGCGACGCTGACCTTCATGTGCGGCGGCGAGCCGAAGGCGTTCGCGGCGGCGCAGCCGATGCTGGCCAACATGGGCAAGAAGATCGTGCATTGTGGCGGCGGCGGTGCCGGGCAGGCGGCCAAGATCTGCAACAACATGATCCTCGGCATTTCCATGATCGCGGTCGGCGAGGCCTTCGTGCTCGCCGAAAAGCTCGGCTTGTCGCATCAGGCGCTGTTCGATGTCGCCTCGACCTCGTCGGGGCAGTGCTGGTCGCTGACCACCTATTGCCCGGTTCCCGGTCCGGTGCCGACCTCGCCGGCCAACAACGATTACAAGCCGGGTTTCGCCTCCAACCTGATGGTGAAAGACCTGACGCTGGCGCAGGACGCCGCCAATGCCGCCGGCGCGGTGACGCCGCTCGGAAAGCATGCGCAGGAGCTCTATAAGACCTTCGACGCGTCGGGCCATGGCGGGGTCGACTTTTCCGGAATTATCCAGCACGTTCGGAGCCTCGCTGGGAAGTAATTCTGGGTCCGTCATCCTGAGGTGCGAGCGCCAGCGAGCCTCGAAGGATGCGGTGCCCGTGGCCCATCCTTCGAGACGCCGCGCCTCGCGCGGCTCCTCAGGATGACGGCGGTGAACGCGGTGAGACCCCATGACCACATTTCAGGACGCACGCGCCTTTCTGCTCAAGCACCGCACCGATTACGACGCGGCGGTGAAGGGATTTCGCTGGCCGGATCCCGTGCCGTTCAACTGGGCGCTCGACTGGTTCGACGCCGAGCTGGCGCGCAATTCCGACAGCCGTGACCGGCCGGCGCTGTGGATCGTCGATGCCGCCACCGGCAACGAGACCAAGCTGTCATTCGCCGAACTGTCGCGCCGTTCCAACCAGGTGGCGAACTTCTTGCGCGCGCAGGGGCTGAAGCGCGGCGATCATCTGTTGCTGCTGCTCGGCAATGTGGTGCCGCTATGGGAGACCATGCTGGCGGCGATGAAGCTCGGCGTCGTGGTGATCCCCGCGACCACGCTGTTGACGGCGGATGAATTGCGCGACCGGCTCGATCGCGGCAAGGCGAAGGCCGTGGTCGCCACCCAGGACCAGGTCGCGAAATTCGCGGGCCTCGGCGGCGAAAAGCTGGTGCGCATCGTGGTCGGCGCAACGCAGGCCCACGACGGCTGGCTGCCGTTCGAGGACGCCGCCAAGGCGTCGGATGCCTTCACGCCCGACGGCCCGACCAAGGCCGACGATCCGATGCTGCTGTATTTCACCTCGGGCACCACGGCAAAGCCGAAGCTGGTGCGGCACAGCCAGCGCAGCTATCCGGTCGGCCATCTCTCGACCATGTACTGGATCGGCCTGCAGCCCGGCGACATCCATCTCAACATCTCCTCGCCCGGCTGGGCCAAGCACGCCTGGAGCTGCTTCTTCGCGCCGTGGAATGCCGGTGCGACGATCTTCATCGCCAACCAGCCACGCTTCGAGGCGAAGGGACTGCTCTCGATCATCGGCCGCTGCGGCGTCACGACGCTGTGTGCGCCGCCGACGGTGTGGCGGATGTTCATCCAGGAGCAACTGTCGGAGTTCAAGGTCAGCCTGCGCGAAGTCTGCGGCGCCGGCGAGCCGCTCAACCCTGAGATCATCGACCAGGTCAAATCGGCCTGGGGCCTGACCATCCGCGACGGCTACGGTCAGACCGAAACCACGGCGCTGGC
>DASVOL010000350.1:0-5406 GCA_036383375.1 Bradyrhizobium sp.
GGCCTTGATGCGCTCCCAGGCGCTCTTGACGCCGGCGGGCTGGATGTTGCCGTCCTTGTCGGCAAAGACGTGTGGATGGCGGCGGATCATCTTCTTCGTGATCGCCTCGACCACGTCGCCGAACGCAAACGCGTTCTGCTCTTCCGCCATCCTTGCGTGATAGACCACCTGCAGCAGCAGGTCGCCGAGCTCCTCGCGCAGATCGTCGAGATCGCCGCGCGTGATCGCGTCCGCAACCTCGTACGCCTCCTCGATCGTGTAGGGCGCGATGGTCTCGAAATTCTGAATGAGGTCCCACGGGCATCCACAGCCAGGGGCTCTGAGCGCGGCCATGATCTCGATGAGGCGGGAGATATCGCGGGAGGGTGCTATTGTCATGTAGGTCTACTCATCGTCACCCCCGCCTGGGGAGGTGTGAGACCAGCTTCCGCCTCTCCCATGGTAGCACTCGCATCTGAGCCGAAAGACGTCGCCGCACTGTGTGCACCTGAATTCGGTTTGGATGAAGTCCGGCTGCGGCCCGTGCAACAACGGCAGCACCGACTCCTCGCCACTCGCGATCTCAACAAGAGTACCGTCTTTGAGGTTTGCTCTTGCCACTCGGACGACCTTTTCAAGCTCGCCGGGCGTGCGAATCGGCACTTCCTGACAAAGACCCTCACATCTGGTGCAGCTCATTCCGCAAGGATAAGCGCAGCCATGGAAGATCTGCAATGGGTCGCGACCGCTCGAGCTCGGATTGAGCACATGAGATCTGCTTCGCATCCGAAAGCTAGCATCTCGCCTAAATGAGTACTCGCACTAATTGACGAGTTGATAGTCCAGATGAAAACCGGCTTCGGGCGGCTTCTCTTTGGTCCGGATTGAGCCTCAAAATGTACATTGAACTTCGCAAGGGCAGCCGGTCACCGGCGTGCGCAGTGCAGCCATGATCTCGATCAGGCGGGAAATGTCGCGGGAAGGGGTCATGGGCCACCGGCATCAGGGAGGTCCTGGCTTTATGCCAAAACACCGCTTCCGATCCCAGTAAAACACGCCGGAAACGCGGCGCTGTCCACGGATTGGCCGCAAGGCCCTGAAGTGCTAAATCGCGCTCCATGACCGATCAGAACAATTCCGACACCGCGCTGGTGCTGTTTTCCGGCGGCCAGGATTCCACCACCTGTCTGGCTTGGGCGTTGGACCGCTTCGCGCGCGTCGAGATGCTCGGCTTCACCTACGGCCAGCGTCACGCTATCGAGCTCGATTGCCGCGACCGCCTGCTGGACGGCATCCGGGCGCTGCGGCCGGACTGGACAGCAAAGCTCGGCGACAGCCACACACTCGCGATCCCGACGCTGTCGGAGATATCAGACACCGCGCTGACCCGCGACGTCGCCATCGAAATGGGCGCGGACGGGTTGCCGAACACCTTCGTGCCCGGCCGCAACCTCGTGTTCCTCACCTTCGCCGGGGCGTTGGCTTATCGGCGCGGCATCCGCCACATCATCGGCGGCATGTGCGAGACCGACTATTCCGGCTATCCGGACTGCCGCGACGACACCATCAAGGCGCTGCAATCCGCACTCAGCCTCGGCATGGCGAGGGACTTCGAGCTGCACACGCCGCTGATGTGGCTCGACAAGGCCGCGACCTGGCGGCTCGCGCACGAGCTCGGCGGGGCAGGGCTGGTCGATCTGATCCGCGAGCACTCGCACACCTGCTATCTCGGCGAACGCGGCGCGCAGCACGATTGGGGCTATGGCTGCGGCGAATGCCCGGCCTGCAGCCTGCGCGCGAAGGGCTGGCGGGAATATGCCGCGTTGGGTGGCTCGTAACCGTGGGCGGATCGCCGTCCGCAGGGGTCGACTGCCAAAATATCGAAAACAACCCCATGCAAAGTAGGCGGCAACCGGCGCTCGACATGGCAACTTGACACGTCGGGCAACTCAGAGGTATTTTTTCCATTATTCCGAAATTGTGAGGGCGCGGCGAGCGCGACCCGGTACGCCGCGGCGCCTCGGCTCCAGCCTGGCGTCTCTGGAATACTGGATCACCCGCTTTCGCGGTTGATGACTGCGCCTTGAATCGCGAACCCATCCTCATCGTCGTCCCTGCGAAAGCAGGGACCCATAGCCACAGGTCGTCATTGTTGAGCGATGGTGGAATGACGAGTCGCGTTCACACGATGTCCGCCGCGGAGTATGGGTCCCTGCTTTCGCAGGGACGACGGGGAGAGAACCGGGCGACCGCTACCCGAAATCCTTAGCCGTCAGCACGATCGGCTGGCCGTGCGGGGTGCGGTCGGCGGCGTGGTCCCAGGCGTCGCGGTAGCGGTGCAGCGTCTCCGGTGTCGTGACGCCCTTGGCGGCCACGAGGTGTTCGAGCGTCGCCAGCCAATGCTGGTAGTAGGTCTCGCCGGTGTCGGGATCACCGGCCGCCTGCGCACGCTTGATCTGATCGGCAAGCGCCGCGGCCCATTCGGGCCAGGTGAATACGCCGCGGTCATGCAGCGTCAACGCCATCGCGAAGGCCTGTGCTTCCCACGGTGCGCGGAACACCGGGCCGTCCTGATCACGGGGAATGCTGGAGACGGCGCTGGTCGCGCGCGCGGCGGCGCCGGTATCCATCAGACCGCCTCCAGATACGGTTCGAACGCGTCGATCGAGACCTTGATGGTCGGATCGGAGTCCGGTCCCCACAATTCGCGTCCATCGAACACGACCGTGTAAAGCCATTGCGGATGCTCGCCGGCATCGTTGGCGACCGTATCGGGAAACACGTGACAGCCATGATCGCGCTCGACCACCCCGACATGACCGCGCACGTAGCGCGGCAGCCGCGTGTGGGTGGCGGGATGGATGTTCTTCGCCCGCACCCGATCGCCGGCCTTGAATTTCGCGGCTGCCTGCGCGGGGCGGCCGAACTTGCCGCGCACCATGATGCGCTCGACGTCGGGAATCGAGAACTTGCCGTGCTTGAGCGATTTCGCCGGCGCGACGGAATGACCGGCCGCGACGTCGTCCTTGGAGATATAGCCCTTGTCGAGCAGCAGGGCTTCCAGCCCGAGCAGCCATTTCCTGTAATAGGAGCTCGACAGATAGACCTGCGGGGGCAGGGTCTCGCGATAGAAGCGCGATGCGTCGATGTTGAAGGCGCCGGCGGCACCCATCGCGCGGACCATCGCGAGCACCCGCGATTCCCATTCCTGATGGAACATCGGCTCGTTCGGCTCGGGCTCGACCTTGCCGAACCCGTCCATGCCGCCCATGTCGTGGACCCCGTTCACGACGGTGCTCCCGGGGTTTTCGGGAAGCCGGTACCGATCATGGAATCGCGCGTCACGAGGTCGGCGAGCTGTTCCTCGCTCCAGCCCTCGGTGCCTGCGGGCCGCATCGGCAGCACCAGGAAGCGTGTTTCAGCCGTCGAGTCCCAGACCCGGATTTCCGTCTCCTTCGGCAGGCTGACGCCGAAATCGGCGAGCACGCCGCGCGGATCCTTGACCGCGCGCGAGCGGTACGGCGAGGCCTTGTACCAGACCGGCGGCAGGCCGAGCATCTCCCAGGGGTAACAGGAGCACAAAGTGCAGACGACCATGTTGTGGCGGCCGGGCGTGTTCTCGATCGCGACCAGATGGTCGCCGACCCGGCTGACATGGCCGAGGGTGCCGACCGCCTTGCTGGCGTCCTCGAGCAGCGCCTTCTTGAAGGCGGGATCGGTCCAGGCCTTGGCGACGACCTTGGCGCCGTTATGCGGGCCGATCTTCGTCTCATAGGCCTGCACGATGGCGTCGAGCGCGGCGGCCTCGACGTAGCCCTTTTCGGTCAGGATCGATTCCAGCGCGCGCACGCGCAGTTCGGTCTCCGACAGTTCGGAATGGTCGTGATCGTGGTGGTGATGATCATGTTCGCTCATGCCTACAGAATAGGCGAAACCGCCGTGCTATGTCGAGGCAAGCCGTACACAACATTGCGAGCTGGGAGGTATGCGTGGTTGACGATGTGACGATCGAGAAAGGCCTCGGGCCGGAGGGCCGCATCGCGGTGGTGCGGTTCGACCGCGGCGACGGTATCAACGCGCTGTCGCCGGCAGCGCTGCGGCAGTTGACCGATGCGGCGCGCAGTTTCGAGGACGATGGCGAAACGTCGGTAGTAGTGCTCACCGGCGGCGCCAAATCGTTCAGCGCCGGCTTCGACCTCAAGGATGCCGAAGGACGCTCGCGGCAAAGCATGGATATGGGCACGCTGCGCCGTCACCTGAAGCTCGGGCCGCGGCTGACGCGCGCCTGGCAGGAGATGGAGCAGGTCACGATCGGCGCGATCGAGGGCTTTTGCGTCGGCGGCGGCGTGGCGCTCGCGGTCGCGCTGGATTTCCGCGTCATGGCGCGCGACGCACATCTGCGCGTGCCGGAGATCGCGCTCGGCATGAACATGAGCTGGCAGAGCGTGCCGCGCATGCTGCATCTGATGGGCCCGGCGCGCACCAAGCAGGCCGTGATCCTGGCCGACGACCGGATCTCGGCCGATGAGGCCTACGAATGGGGCCTGGTGGAGCAGGTCACTGATCCCGGCAAATCGTATGACGCTGCGATGGCGCTCGCCGCCAAGGTCGCCGCCCAGCCGCCGATTTCGGTGGCGATGACCAAACTGACCGTCAACCGGCTCGCGCATGCGCTCGACGATCTCGCCAGCCATATGGATCTCGACCAGTTCGCGCTGGCGAGCATGACCGAGGATCACAAGGAGGGCGTCGCGGCTTTCCTCGGACGGCGCAAGCCGCGCTTCAGGGGACGCTGACCGGTACGCCTAGCGTTTGGTGATGCGGTCGCGGCCGGCGAGGTCGGTCTCCCAGCCGAACACCGAGCGGCCATCGAGATCATGCGAACGGGCGCGCTCGTTGGCGACGAAGGCATCGAACGACGGGCCGGTTGCGGTCAGCTCGAGCCTACGGGCCTGGTCGTCCAGCCGCTTCAGCGCCTGCAGCTCCTCGTCGCGGCCGAGGTTGGCCTGCCGCACCGCCGATTTCAGCACGCCGATGGTCTCGTCATAGACCTTGATCGGCACCGGAAACGGATGACGGTCCTTGCCACCATGCGCGAGCGAGAAACGCGCCGGATCGCGGAAGCGGTACGGCGTGCCGTGGACGACCTCGGCGACCATGGCGAGCGACTCCACGGTGCGAGCGCCGACACCGGGCGTCAGCAGCAGTTCGGGGAAATCCAGCGGCCCGCGCTCCGCGGCAGCGGCGAGGGTGCCGTGCAGGCGGCGGATGAAGACATCGCTCGACCGCACGTCGTGATGCGCGGGCATGATCAGGTGCAACAAATCGCCCTGCGCCTCCACCTGCTCGGTCAGCTCGGCATATTCACGCGCGATGCCGTCAGGACCGAGCGCGGCAAGCAGATCGAGCTGGGCCTGGCGCGAGGCG
>DASVOL010000351.1:0-3494 GCA_036383375.1 Bradyrhizobium sp.
TCGTCCTCGATGAATTTCCGCGTCGCCAGCATGCCCATCAGGAACCGCACCGCCTCCTCCTCGTGATCCCTGAGCCAGTCGGCGCGCGCGGTGATGACTTGCGACATATCGATCGCGATTTGCGTGATCTCGTCGCTGGTCATCAACTGCGTGGTCGGTATGCGTTGCGACACATGGTAGGCGCCGATCGCCGTCATGACGGCGGCATCCACCTCGTTGTGAACCAGCGCGCCCTCCATCTGGGTATAGGGCATGCTCAGGAACCTGACGCTGTTCGGGTCGACGCCGGCTTCGCGGAACCTGTCGCGGAGAGCGAGGTACCAGTTCGACGACAGGCCGAACACCGCGATCCGCTTGCCAGCCAGGTCCTTGAGTGATTGCACTCCAGTGTCCTTGCGAGCGGTCAGATTGACCGCCGACCAGCGGTTTCCCTGCTTGTCGGTGAACGCATATTCGACGGCCGCGATCACCTTGAGCGGTGCGCCAAGCGAGGTCATCTGTAGTGTCGGCACAGGTGCGACGGCTGCAAGATCGACCTGTCGCGCCGTCAGCGCTTCGAGCTCCGGCGCGTTGTCGTTGAAACTCTGCAGATCGAGTTTCAGCCCCTGGGCTTCGTAGGTCCGCTGCTCGAAACCGACCCAGAACGGCGCAACCGGCGTCGAGGCCTGCCATCCGAAGCGCAGCGGCCGGGGCTTGAGGTCTTGCGCCTGAACTGCGGGCGCGGCGAACAGGGTCAGCGCAAGTCCTATCAGTGCCGTTCTCAACATCGCTCCCTCCCTTGGTTCGGCGATTTTCCTCGCCTTCTTGATCATTGGCCGCGGCAAAGCCGCTATGGTGGTCTGCCGCGCGATTGCATGCGCCGATATGCAAGCGCATACGGCTTCAGCGTGCTCAGGATCAGCAGCAGGATGACCGGACCGACCATGAGGGTGAATCCGGCCATCGCGTAGCGCAGCATGGTCTCGTCATGGAAGAACCTGTCGGTAATCAGCGCGATCGCGGTGGGACCGAAACCGCCGCCGACCACACTGATCGCGAACAGATAGAGCGCGCTGATCTGGCCGCGCATCTCGTTCGGCGTGACGATCTGGATTGCCGCGTTCTGGCCGGGAGCCGTCATGCTCAAGGCGGTAAAACCGAGAAAGCCAAGCGCAAGCGACAACCATGGATCCGGCATCAACGGCATGGCAACGAACATCGGCAGAGTCAGCCCGTAAGCGAGCAGGCACGACACCACCAGCGCATCCTGCGGTCGCCGCTTGTTGAGGTATTCCGCCAGCAACGTGCCGAGGGACAGCCCGAGCGGCGTCGCGATCAGGATGGCACCGCCGAGCAGCGGGCCGACCCGTTCCGGCCCCCAACCATAGGTCCGCTGGAAGAAGGCCGGCCGCCATGCCTGCAATCCGTAACTCTCTACCGAGGCGATGGCGATGCTGAGAAACAGCGGCGCGTAGAACTTCCAGTTCAAACGGAGAAAGCGTACGACGTCGCGCAGCGGCACTGCGCTGGTGGATCTCCGGTCGCGCCGCTCCGGCTCGTGCACGGTTCCCCACATCACGAGCGCGAGCAGCAACCCCGGCAATCCGGTCGCGAGCAGCACGAGGTGCCAGTCGCGCACGACGATATCGCCCGGTAAGGACAAGGGCGGCAGGCCGGCAAAGGCCGCGAGCAAGAACCCGCCGATGGCGAGCGCGCCGGCCATGCCTCCGGTGATGCCGAGTTGAAAGATCGCAAAGGCGCGCGGCAGCTTGTCGTGCGGCACGAGGTCCGCGATCATCGACATCGAGCACGGCCCCTTGACCGACTCGGCGGCCCCGACGAGCGCGCGTGCCGCGAACAACTGCCAGAGCTGCTGAGCGAGGCCGCATAGCATGGTTGCAAGGCTCCACAGCGTCAAACCCGTGGTCAGAATCACCTTGCGGCTTCGGGTGTCGGCAAGCCGCGACAACGGAAAGCTGAACAGGACATAAGCGAACGAAAAGGTCAGGCCGATCAGAAGGCTGATCTCAGTGTCGGACAGATGCAGATCGCGCTTGATCGGTCCGACCAGCAGGTTGACGATACCGCGATCGATGTTCGACATCATTGAGACCAGAGAAAGCACGACGACGCTGTACCAGGCGCGCGACGACGCCGGTAACGTATAGGTCCGCTCAGCGGCCTGATGCGCTACGACTTCGCTTTCCAACGCCAAGATCGTCTCCCTGCCAACAATCCGAGTACTTGTCGCAATCGGTCTGCAGATATCGAATCGCCGAGATCGCGGCCGTGGCGGCATCGCCGGCGACCGACGCTAACAGGCGCACAGAGCGGCTTCGAATGTCACCAGCAGCGAACAGGCCTGGCAGCGAGGTCCGCATCATCAGGTCTGTCTCGATGTGGCCGTCGTTGTCGAGCGCAACCATGTCCCGCAGCAACGCGCTGCGCGGCTCGAGCCCGGGATAGACGAACACTGCCCCGCACATGTTGCGTTCGACCTGCTCGCCGCGGCGGATGACGATCGCCCTCACCTGCCGATCGCCTTCGATCGCAACGATGTCTGCGTCGCTGACCAGGCTGACATGTGGCAGCGCGGCGAGTTGTGCGACCGCGGGAGAACGAGCAGAAGGCGACCGTCCGCGATGAACGAGCGTGAGCTCGGACGCATAGCCCGCGAGCACCAGCGCCTCATCGATTGCCGAATCGCCGCCGCCGATAACGGCGACCGCCTGGCCCTTGAACAACGGACCATCGCAGGCCGCACAGCGCGAGACGCCGCGACCGGCAAGCTCGCTCTCGCCCGCGATACCCAATTGGCGCAGTGACGAGCCGGCAGCCATGATGACCGTGCGGGCCGCAATCTCGTTCTCGTCGCAGATCACGCGAAAGACGCCGTCATCGGCAACGAGCGCCGACACGCGGTCGAGCCGAACGGCAGCGCCGGCCGCCTCCGCCTGCTGCTGCAGCAGAGGACCGAGCTCATATCCTGCGATGCCATCCGGATATCCCGGAAAGTTTCGGATGCTCTCGATCGTCGCAACCTGGCCGCCCGGCATCGATTGTTCGATGACCAGCGTGTTCGCGCCATGCCCCGCCGCAACCATGGCCGCGGTCAGGCCGGCTACGCCCGCTCCGATGACGACGACGTCTGCGTCTTGCATGACGGTTTGTGCCTGCGGATGTCTGCTCAGCGCCAGTCGTCGACCGATAGGGTGGCGCGGTTCTTTGCGCCCATGATCTGCCAGTAGCCGTTGGTCTCACCGCCAACCACGACGACGTTGATCTCCTCCTCGAGGAACATCGGGATCAGGGCATCCGGCGCGGCCTTGAGCCGCGTCGCCAGCGGTTCGACACCGAGCGTAGCGTTCGGATATATGTAGTTCTGCACGAGCTGCATGTCCCAGTAGCGACCGGCGGGCATCTGCGCCGTCTCGTGAACGAAGCGGATCAGCTTGTCCTTGGTGTCGAAACCGCCACGGTCGATGAATTGGCGCGCCGTGATCGGATCGAGCAGC
>DASVOL010000352.1:0-8588 GCA_036383375.1 Bradyrhizobium sp.
CGCTCGAGAAGGCCGGTTACGGTGCCGTGTGGCAGGGCCAGAAGACCTGGAACGGCGTCGCCATCCTCGCCCGCAAGGCCGAGCCGGTCCTGATCCGCACCGCCCTGCCCGGCGACCGCGACGACCACGAGGCGCGCTACATCGAGGCCGCGGTGCGTGGCATCGTCGTCACCAGCCTCTATCTGCCGAACGGCAATCCGCAGCCCGGCCCGAAATTCGATTACAAGCTGGCCTGGTTCAAGCGGCTGCGCGCCCACGCCGCCAAGCTGCTCAAGCAGGACGTCCCCGTGGTGCTCGCCGGCGACTACAACGTCGCGCCTGATACCCTCGACATCTATCCGACCCGCTCCTGGGACAAGGATGCGCTGATCCAGCCGAAGAGCCGCGCCGCGTTCAAGGCACTGGTTGATCAGGGCTGGTGCGATGCGCTCCGCACGCTGCATCCGGATCGTCAGATGTTCACCTTCTGGGACTACAAGCGCCAGCGCTGGCCGCGCGATGCAGGCCTCCGGCTCGATCACCTCCTGCTCAGCCCCGACGTCGCTGCGCGGCTCGCGAAAGCCGGCGTCGACCGCGACGTTCGTGGCGAGGAAGGCGCCAGCGATCACGCGCCGGCTTGGGTGGTTTTGAAATGATGGGCCGGCCCACCATTGCTGTCGTCCCTGCGAAAGCAGGGACCCATACTCCGCGGCCGAGATTGTTGAAGAGACTCGTCGTTCCGACATCGTGCGCCAACGACCAATCGTGGTTATGGGTTCCTGCTTGCGCAGGGACGACACTGAATGTGTAGCGCTGGTTGCGAGCCAAACATCCGCATTCTCGCGGCACGGGAGCCTGCGGTACAGGCGAATGCGGCCGGATGTGGCGGACCGGGTACAGCCGGAGGTGGCGCAAATCGACTAGTCTGGCATCGATTTTGATTCATGCATTGGGGCTGCCCATGAAGACATATTTCGTCGCCGCATCCATGCTCATGCTCGGCATTGCAAGCGCATCTGCTGCCGACCTCGCCGCCCGCCCGTACACCAAGGCGCCCCCGATCGTCGCCGCCACCACCGACTGGAGCGGCTTCTATGCCGGCGCCAATGGCGGCGGCGGCTGGAGCCGGAAGTGCTGGGACATCGTGCCCTTCGCCATCAGCAATCCGCTGCTTGGCGTAGTGAATTTCACCGGCCCGGAAGGTTGCCACACCGCGAGCGGCGCGACCGCCGGCGGCCAGATCGGTTATCGCTGGCAGCAGGCGGCCTGGGTGTTCGGCGTCGAGGCGCAGGGCAATTGGGCCGACCTCTCCGGCTCGAACCCGTCCACAGCGGCGTTGTTCGCGGGCTTCGCCAACCGCTCGAAGATCGATGCCATCGGCCTGTTCACCGGGCAGGTCGGCTATTCCTGGGGCGCCTTCCTGCTGTACGCGAAGGGCGGCGCGGCCGTCGTGCGCGATCGCTACGAGAGCTTCATCACGCCGGCCTTCGGACCGGGCGTGCCGGTCGGCTTCATCGCCGACCGCGGCAGCGAGACGCGCTGGGGCGGCGCGATCGGCGCCGGCGCCGAATATGCGATCGCACACAACTGGTCGCTGGCGCTCGAATACGATCATCTGTTCATGGGAACCAACAACGTTCACATGACCTACGATCCCGTTTTTATCGCCCTGCTCAACCACGACGAACGCATCCGCCAGGACGTCGACATGGTGACGGTGCGCGTCAACTACCGCTTCGGCGGCCCGGTCGTCGCGAAATACTGACGCTGCGCGCGACGACACGTCTCCGGTCCACGGCGCCCTTGCGCGTTCTCGAACCCTGAGGTCACACTGAGCCTCCGATCCCGCGGCACGCATCCGGCGTGGCTCGGGATCATGTGCCGGAGCGCGCGTGGGCTTCCTGTTTGTCCTCATCGTCGGCCTCGTCGCCGGCACCATCTCGGGCATCGTCGGCACCGGCTCGTCGATCATGCTGATGCCGGTGCTGGTCTATCAATATGGGCCGAAGCAGGCGGTCCCGATCATGGCGGTCGCCGCCGTGATGGCCAATCTGTCGCGCATCCTGGCGTGGTGGCGCGAGGTCGACTGGCGCGCCTGCGCCGCCTATTCGATCACGGGCATTCCGGCCGCAGCGCTCGGCGCGCGCACCCTGCTCGCTCTGCCCTCGCACGCGGTCGACGTGGCGATCGGCGTGTTCCTGATCGCGATGGTGCCGGTGCGGCATTGGCTGGCGCGACACGAGCTGAAGGCCAATCTCTCGCATCTCGCAATCGGCGGCGCGCTGATCGGCTATCTCACCGGCGTGGTGGTCTCGACCGGCCCGCTCAGCGTGCCGCTGTTTTTGTTTTACGGCCTGGATAAGGGCGCGTTCCTCGCCACCGAAGCGGCGAGCTCGCTCGGACTCTATGTCAGCAAGTCGGTGACCTTCGAACGATTCGGCGCGCTGACACCCGACATTGCGCTGAAGGGCCTGATCGCCGGCGCCTCGCTGATGGCCGGCGCCTTCATCGCCAAACGCTTCGTGCTGCAGATGAAGCCGGAATCGTTCCGCCTGATCATGGACGGCATCATGCTGGCGGCGGGCACGGCGCTACTGTGGTCGGCAATGACGTCGTAGGCCCGCAAGATGTCGTAGTTCTACGGGAGTTCAGCGCACACTTGGCGGTGTGTACTCCGAAAGAGCCTTGCTGCGCGCTCATCTCCCGGTGTTATCCGGATTGCCTCCATCCGGCCTCTGCGCTTATGACAACTGCATTACGTGTACTCGATCGTTTGCGGACAAGAACTTTTGCTCCAGCAGGCATCACGGGATTGATCGACGACCCGGATGCGAATCCCGAGAGTCAGGCGACACGTGGTGGGCAATCGAGCGCACACCTCGACGGCTGACGTCGACCTGACGGATTCGGGATCGCAAGTCGAAGCATTGCGAATAGCGGGTTGTCGGAACCCGCAGCAGGTAGGAAGGCAGGCGCACGATGCGCAAGATGATGATCACGACTGCGGCGGCCGTCACGTTCGCCATTGCTGGTGCAGGCTTGTGGCCGACAGCAAGGCCCGATGTCGAACACCTCGGGGACAGCGTCTACGAGACGATCTGGGTCTGGCGCATTCCGGCCTATGCGAACAATCCGTCCTGGCGCGTTCGCTGGAGCTGGAGCGATCCGCTGCGGGCGGAGGCACGATGCTGCCGGGCTTTGCCGACGGGCTTGGCACCGCACGAGAGTTCGCCGCTGCTGCTGTCGGGACGAGACATCCGCGCTTGATTGCGGCCGTCGATCGGCCAGCGCATTTGATTCAAATTCGCGCTGTAGTTGAACTTACTTTTTATCCTTAACCAGAAACCCGATCTTTAATTTACATCTGCAAGATGCGGTTTACCTTGTCTCCGCGAACACAGCGGACTCGGGGACAACAAAGATGCGCCAGCTAAGCCTCACGCTGTCATTGGCCTTCTTTCTCACAACACCAGTCTTGAGCGTCGCCGCCGACGATACGAAACCGAACCAACCGGGGTCGGCTGCCGGCGCTGACCGCGTCGCGTGTTCCCTGCAACCAAAAGCTGAGGAACCGTCCGATCCGTCGTCGACCTCGGCGATCCCTCGTCCGGAAAAATTCGTCGCACGGGACCATTTCAAGGAGAACATCGCCTCGAGCGCGCCGGTGAAAATCTCGTGGCTGGGTGCGACGTTCGCACAACGCTTCACCAGCAAGGTCGAGGACGAGACCGGCGGCGCATCGTTGCAGAGCTACGTTCTGAGCACAGCCTCGAGCGACAAGGACATCCTGGCCAAGCTGGGTCCGAGCCACGAGAGCCGTTTGGCCGACGTCTGGTGCAGGTTGCAGCAGCAGCCCAACGGCAATGGCGGTCCGCTCGAGATCAACGCCAAGCCGAACGTGTTTTATGTTCGCGATATCGCAGGTGAACTTGGTGCCGTCGACGTGCTCTGGGGCGGCGTCGGATGGGAGATCGGCGCAAGCCCGGTCGGAGACAAGCCGCGATGGCCGGCCGGAACGCGGGTCTTCTCTCGCTGAGCCTGTCGTTGCACCAGGAGCTCAGGCTTCGATGGATCGTGCGTGGCACCCGAACCGTGCTATGCATCAAGCGCGATAGCGCGACTCACCTGCTCCATGGCCAAATCCACCCTCTCCTTCGTCTGCCAGAACTGCGGCGCGGCGTATAATCGCTGGCAGGGCAAGTGCGACTCCTGCGGCGAGTGGAACACGCTGGCCGAGGAAGACACCACGGGCTCGGTGCCGGTCTCGATCCGCAGCAAGCGCAAGGGGCGGACGTTCGCGCTGGAATCGCTGTCCGGCAAAACCCAGGACGCGCCGCGCCTGTCGTCGGGCATGGCCGAGCTCGACCGCGTCACCGGCGGCGGCTTCGTCCGCGGCTCGGTGCTATTGGTCGGCGGCGATCCCGGCATCGGAAAATCCACGCTGCTGACCCAGGCCACCTCCATGATGGCGCGCGCCGGCCACCGCGCGGTCTACATCTCGGGCGAAGAGGCGGTCGCGCAGGTGCGGCTGCGCGCCGAGCGGCTCGGGCTCGCCGACGCGCCGGTGCAACTGGCGTCCGAGACCTCGGTCGAGGACATCGTCTCGACGCTGTCGGAAGGCGCGGTGCCGCGGCTGATCGTGATCGATTCGATCCAGACCATGTGGACCGACACGGTCGAATCCGCGCCCGGCACGGTGACCCAGGTCCGCGCCTCGGCGCAGGCCCTCATTCGCTTCGCCAAGAAGACCGGGGCAACCATCATCCTGGTCGGGCATGTGACCAAGGACGGCCAGATCGCCGGCCCCCGCGTGGTCGAGCACATGGTCGATGCGGTGCTGTCGTTCGAGGGCGAAGGCTCGCAACAGTTCCGCATCCTGCGCTCGGCGAAGAACCGCTTCGGCGCGACCGACGAGATCGGCGTATTCGAGATGACCGGGCTCGGGCTGCGCGAGGTCACCAACCCCTCAGAATTGTTCCTCTCCGAACGCGAGCTCGGCAGCCCCGGCACGGCGGTATTCGCCGGCATCGAGGGCACCCGCCCGGTGCTGGTCGAGTTGCAGGCGCTGGTGGCGCCGACCTCGCTCGGCACGCCGCGCCGCGCCGTGGTCGGCTGGGATCCGAGCCGGCTGTCGATGGTGCTGGCGGTGTTGGAGGCGCATTGCGGCGTCAAATTGTCCGGACATGACGTCTATCTCAACGTCGCGGGCGGCCTGCGCATCCAGGAGCCGGCCGCGGACCTCGCAGCCGCCGCCGCGCTGGTCTCCTCGCTGGTGAATGCGCCCCTGCCGACGGACGCAGTCTATTTCGGCGAAATTTCCCTGTCCGGGGCGATCCGCCCGGTGGCGCAGACCCCGGCCCGGCTGAAAGAGGCCCTCAAGCTCGGCTTCGGCCGCGCCATCCTGCCCGAATCGGCCCGCGGCGATGGTGGCGGCGATAGCGGGCTTGCGCTGAACAGCGTCGGCAATCTGACCACGCTGGTCGCCGAAATTGCCGCGCGCGGAACACCCAGAGGCGGCAGGGCCGTACCGAGGGACGACCAGGGCGGCTCCAGGGGCGCTGATACGGCTGAGAAAAATGCCACACCGGCCCGATTCCGTCGCGAGACCAGCTAAAGCGGGCGTGACGTATCAGCCCCCCGCCGCTATACATCCGGCGCGCGGGACAGGTGGTGTTGCGGCCTTGCCGAATGCCCCCGATGCGCCTCAGTTAGGACGGCACCGACTTTGCCGATTCGCGAGCCCTTAACAGCGGACCCAAACGTACCAGCGGACCTGACCAGCCGATGCCCATAACGATACTTGATCTCGTCCTGCTCGGCGTGATGCTGATCTCGGGCCTGCTTGCCATGGTGCGCGGCTTCATGCGCGAGATCCTGTCGATCGCGGCCTGGGGCGCCGCTGCGCTCGTCACGCTGTATGCTTTCTCGAAGCTGCTGCCGACCGCCAAAACTTACTTCAATAACGACACGGTCGCGGCCGTGGTGGTGGTGGCCGGCGTCTTCATCGGCACGCTGATCGTGGTCTCGATCATCACGGTGCGAATCTCGGACATGATCCTGGATTCCCGGATCGGCGCGCTCGACCGCACCCTCGGCTTCCTGTTCGGCCTCGCCCGCGGCCTCCTGATCGTGGTCGTGGCGTTCATGTTCTTCACCTGGCTGGTTCCGGACAAGCAGCGGCCCGATTGGGTCACCGGCGCGAAGTCCCGGGTGGTGCTGCAGGGAACCGGGGATTGGCTGATGGCGCTCTTGCCTGATGACCCCGAGAACACCATCTTAAAGAAGTTCAAGAAGAATAAGCCGGACGACGATTCTGCGGCTGATACCAACGATCAGGCAACGCCGGCGTCGGGCGATGGCTATAGCAAACCTGCGCGTGACAGCTTGAAAAAGCTGATCGAAAAACCCGCGGGCCGATAACTTATTTGGGCCCCTTACGAGAGGCGATGAACGAGATGCAAACCCCTTCCGATCACGCCGCCCAAATGGATCTCGACCTCGGGCCGATCGAAATGCAGGAACATCTCCGACAAGACCACCGGGACGACGATTTCAGATACCACCCCGATCTCGATGGCGACACGCTCCGCGAGGAATGCGGCGTGTTCGGCGTCTTCGGCCACCCCGAGGCCGCCGCGATCACCGCACTCGGCCTGCACGCCCTGCAACACCGCGGCCAGGAGGCCGCCGGCATCGTCTCCTTCGACGGCGGCCGCTTCCACAGTGAACGCCGCCTCGGCCTGGTCGGCGATGCATTCTCCCGGCGCGAGGTGATCGATCGCCTGCCCGGCAACGCCGCGGTCGGCCATGTCCGCTACTCCACCACCGGCGGTACCATCCTGCGCAACGTGCAGCCGCTGTTCGCCGAGCTCAGCGCCGGCGGCTTTGCGGTCGGCCACAACGGCAACCTGACCAACGGCCTCACCCTGCGCCACGAGCTGGTCAAGGGCGGCGCCATGATGCAGTCGACCACCGACACCGAGGTGATCCTGCATCTGGTCGCGCAGTCCAAGCGCACCCGCTTCATCGACCGTTTCATCGAGGCGCTGCGCACCATCGAGGGCGCCTATGCGCTGGTTGCGCTGACCAACAAGAAGCTGGTCGGTGCCCGCGATCCGCTCGGCATCCGGCCCTTGGTGCTCGGCGATCTCGACGGCCATCCGATCCTGACCTCGGAGACCTGCGCGCTCGACATGATCGGCGCCAAATACGTCCGCGACATCGAGCCCGGCGAGATCATCGTGTTCGACGAGCGCGGCGCGCACAGCCACAAACCGTTCCCGCCGAAGCCGGCGCGGCCCTGCATCTTCGAGTACATCTATTTCGCGCGGCCGGACTCGATCGTCGGCGGCCGCTCGGTGTACGACGTGCGCAAGGCGTTCGGCGCCCAGCTCGCGCGCGAGAGCCATCCCGAGGTCGACGTCGTGGTGCCGGTGCCGGATTCCGGCGTGCCCGCCGCGGTCGGCTACAGCCAGTATTCCGGCGTGCCGTTCGAGCTGGGCATCATCCGCAATCACTATGTCGGCCGCACCTTCATCCAGCCGACCCAGACCGTGCGCGAGCTCGGCGTGCGCATGAAGCATTCGGCCAACCGCGCCGCGATCGAAGGCAAGCGCATCATCCTGATCGACGATTCGCTGGTGCGCGGCACCACCTCGAAGAAGATCGTG
Organism: Bradyrhizobium sp.; assembly: GCA_036383375.1. Taxonomy (GTDB): domain Bacteria; phylum Pseudomonadota; class Alphaproteobacteria; order Rhizobiales; family Xanthobacteraceae; genus Bradyrhizobium. The sequence goes on from DASVOL010000352.1 coordinate 7,650, forward strand.
CGCATGATGCGCGATGCCGGCGCCCGCGAGGTGCATTTCCGCCTCGCCTCGCCGCCGATCCTCTATCCCGACTATTACGGCATCGACCTGCCCGATCGCGGCGGCCTGCTCGCCGCGACCCATTCGCTCGAGGAGATGCGCGACATCATCGGCGCCGACTCGCTGGCCTTCCTGTCGATCGACGGCATGTACCGCGCGATGGGCTATGAGGGGCGCGACCCGGCCAATCCGAGATTCGCCGACCATTGCTTCACCGGCGCCTATCCGACCCATCTCACCGACCAGAGCGAACCCGAGGCCCCGCCGCGCCAGCTCTCGCTGCTGGCCGAGGCGAGCTGACGGAGCACGCCATGCAGCCGATCATGGGCATCCTCTGTGGGGTGCTGCTGGTCGGCTTCATCGTGTTTGCGTTCCGACAGGGCATGAAGGTGACGCCCGACAATTCGGGCAACGGCACCAACAGCAGCAACATGGACCAGGGGCCCGGCCCCTAGCCGAAAGCGCAGGAATTCGTCATGGCCGGGCTTGTCCCGGCCATTTCCGTCTGTAATACCCGCCGCAAGACCACGGACGGACAGACATGACAAAACCCCTCGCCTCCCGTATTGCCCTCGTGACCGGTGCCTCGCGCGGCATCGGCTATGCGACATCCGTCGCGCTGGCCAAGGCCGGCGCGCACGTCGTCGCGGTGGCGCGCACGCAAGGCGGGCTGGAAGAGCTCGACGACGAGATCCGCAAGGACGGCGGCAGCGCCACGCTGGTGCCGCTCTCGCTCACCGACTACGAGGGCATTGCGCGGCTCGGGCTCGCGCTGCATGAGCGCCACGGCAAGCTCGACATCCTGGTCGGCAATGCCGGCACCGCCGGTCCCTCCTCGCCGCTCGGCCATATCGAGCTGAAGCCGTGGAACGACGTGTTCGCGATCAACGTCACGGCGAA
>DASVOL010000353.1:0-9375 GCA_036383375.1 Bradyrhizobium sp.
GTGTGCTCCCCCGGGCGGTGCCGTCCCGGATCCGCGATTTTCACGCCGTTCCACGCCATCAATGCTTGCCAAGCGTGGGACCAAGCGGGTAGAAGGTCGCACTCGCGCGGGCGCTGATTTGGCAGGCGAACCCGCTGCACCAAGATGTCCAGTCATCCAACTAAGTTGTTGATGCCACGGGCAATTCTTGGGGAATGGTGTAACGGTAGCACAACAGACTCTGACTCTGTTTGTCTTGGTTCGAATCCAGGTTCCCCAGCCAATCTGCCTCAATGGCGCGATCATGCTCCAAATCCCGATGACTTGCCGGGCCCGGTCTGCGCCTGATGCGGGACCGGTCGTGACGCGATGTGTTGTCAAAGCATCGAGAGTGGATCAGCGCGGCGCAATCCACCATGGTCTCATGCCTGTAATGCGGTCCTTTGCGACAGAGGTTTAAGGTGATGGACGAAATTCTTTATGCCCGCGAGCCGTCGATCGGCGTCGACGAATTCATCGAGGTTCTGCGCCAGTCGGGCCTCGGCGAGCGGCGGCCGTTGGCGGATACCGACCGCATGACGCGCATGATCGCCAATGCCAACCTGATCGTGACGGCGCGCAAGGCGCATCGGCTCGTCGGCGTCTCGCGTGCGCTGACCGATTTCGCCTATTGCTGCTATTTGTCGGACCTTGCGGTCGATCGAGCGTATCAGGGGCACGGCATCGGCAAGCGCCTGATCGCGGAAACCCGGCGCCACGCCGGACCTGAATCGATGTGCCTGTTGCTGTCGGCGCCCGACTCGATCGGGTTCTACAAGACCATCGGCATGCCGCAGCCGGACAACGCGTTTCTCTACAAGCGCGAGCGCTAGCGGCCGGCCTAGCCCTACCGCGCGCTATCTGATCTCCGCCTTCAGCAGCAGCGCGAGGCAATCGGCCAGCCGCTGCTCGATCTCCTTGTCGCGCAGCGAGAGCGGGCCGGGATCGTTGAGGATCGCGTTGACGAGCGTACCCAGCACGACCTGGAAGCCGAAGGCGATGGTGCGGGTCTTCGCCGCCTTGCGGCCCTTGCCCATCGCGCGCAGCAGCAGCGGCGTGGCGTGTTCGGTGGTCGCGCGCGCGAGGCCTTTGAATGTCGTCCACCTGTCTGGCCTTGTGTCGTCATGCTGGAGCGCAGCGCGCAACACGCCTTCATGGGCGCGGATCCAGCCGACGACGCCCGACACGACGCGGCGGCAGAGCTCATCGAGCGCAAGATTGCCGGCGGGGCTGTCCATCCGGGCGAGATGCCGCGCGCCGTCCTGCGCGGCGAGCGCAATCAGCGCGTTGAAGTAGGCTTCCTTGCTCTCGAAGCGGCTGTAGAAGGCGCCGACGGTGGCGCCGACCTTGCCGCACAAGGCTTCGATCGACAGTTCCGCGAGACTCCGTGTCCGCAACAACTCGGCGCCGGCCTCGAGCAGCGCCAGCGTCGTCTCGCGGCTGCGCTTCTGCCGCGAAGGGGTGACGCCGGGAAGGTCGAACTGGGCTGAAAGCCGCGGCATTTGCGCTTGCGTCTCCTCGTTTTCATAATCATAATTCGGATTATCATTCTAAGCAATCCGGCCAGGTCGTGCCGGAACGGGCGGCGGGTCAACCGCGGCGCGGACAGGGAGAGCACGATGAGCGGGCATCGGAAGCCGCCGTTCGGCGGCAGCATCGGCAAGACGGTTGCGACCTCCAAGCCGTGGTGGCCCGACACGCGCAAGCCGCCGGCCGGCGCGCCGAACATCCTGGTCGTGCTGTTCGACGATGTCGGCTTCTCCGATTTCGGCTGCTACGGCTCACCGATCCGGACGCCGACCATCGACCGGCTCGCCGCCGAGGGGCTGCGCTACAGCGGTTTCCACACCACCGCGATGTGCTCGACCACGCGCGCGGCGCTGCTCACCGGGCGCAACCATCATTCGGTCGGCGTCGGGTGCCTCGCCAATTTCGATTCCGGCTATCCCGGCTATCGCGGCAAGATCGCGCGCGAGGCGGGGACGCTTGCCGAGATGCTGCGGCAGCACGGCTATCGCAACTACATGGTCGGCAAGTGGCACGTCACGCCGCTGACCGAGAGTGGGGCCACCGGCCCGTTCGACGGCTGGCCGCTCGGCCGGGGCTTTGACCGCTTCTACGGCTTCCTCGATGCGGAGACCGATCAATATGCGCCGGAGCTGGTGTCCGACAACACGCAGATCGATCCGCCGGGGACTTACGAGAGCGGCTATCATCTGACATCCGATCTGGTCGACCAGTCGATCCGCTTCATCGCCGATCACACGGCCGATCGTCCCGATCTGCCGTGGCTGACCTGGCTTGCGCTCGGCGCCTGCCACGCGCCGCATCAGGCGCCCGCCGACATCATCAGGAGCTATGACGCAACCTTTGCCCATGGCTGGGACATCGAGCGCGAACAGCGGATGGCGCGGCAGAAGGCGATCGGGCTGGTGCCGGAAGCCACCAGGATGCCGGCGCGAAACGACGGCGTGAAGGCGTGGAATGCGCATTCCGCCGACGAGCAGCGCGTGTTCACCCGGTTGCAGGCGGCCTATGCCGGCATGCTCGACCATGCCGACCGGCATCTGGCGCGGCTGGTCGCGTTCCTCGACAAGGCCGGCATTCGCGACAACACGCTGGTCATCGTGATGTCCGACAATGGCGCAAGCCAGGAGGGCGGTCCGCTCGGCTTCGTCAACGCGATGGGCCCGTACAATTTCCGGCCCGAGCCGCTGCCGGTGAAATTGCAGCGGATCGACGACATCGGCGGGCCGGACACGCACTCCAATTTTCCGCACGGCTGGGCGATGGCCTCGAACACGCCGCTGCGGCGCTACAAGCAGAACACCCATGGCGGCGGCATCCGCGATCCCTTCGTGATGAGCTGGCCGAAGCGCATCAAGGCCAAAGGCGAGCTGCGTCATCAGTTCGTCCACGCTTGCGACCTGACGCCGACGCTGCTCGATTTGATCGGAATTTCGGCGCCGACGGAGATCGCGGGCTGTCCGCAGATGCCGCTGGAAGGCGAGAGCTTCGCGCGCTCGATCGACGATGCATCCGCGCCGTCGAAGACGTCGGCGCAGTATTTCGAGATGTTCGGCCATCGCGGCCTCTGGAAGGACGGCTGGAAGGCGGTGTCGTTTCATCCTTCCGGCACGCCGTTCGAGAACGACACATGGGAGCTGTATCATCTCGACCAGGACTTCTCCGAGGTCGATGACCTCGCAGTGAGCGAGCCCGAGCGTCTGGAGCAAATGACCAAACTGTGGTGGAGCGAGGCCGAGGCGCACAACGTGCTGCCGCTCGACGATCGCTTCGGGCCGCGCTTTGCCGAGAATGCGGCGCGCTTTCATGGCGCGCGGACCAAGTTCACTTTTCATGCCGGCATGGGCCACGTGCCGACCGACGTCGCGCCTGACGTGCGCAGCCGCAGCTACACCATCGAGGCCCATGTCGAGATTGACGAGGGCGCGAGCGGCGTGCTGATCGCGCATGGCGACGCCACCTCGGGTTACAGCCTCTACATCAAGGATGGCCTTCTGGTGCACGATTTGAATGTCGGCGGCGGCCATGAGCTCGTCACCTCGAGCCGCAAGGTGCCTGCGGGTGCGCACCGGCTCGGCGTGCATGTCGAGCGGCTAACGCGCAAGGAGCCGCCGGCCAAGGGCGCGCGGACCGGCGTCACCGAATGCACGCTGACGATCGATGGTGAACCGGTGGGGTCGATGCAGACCCAGCTCGGCTTCCACAATTTCATCTCATGGTCCGGGCTCGACATCGGCCGCGATCGCGGCAGCCCGGTCTCGCACTACGCGGCGCCGTTCGAATTCACCGGCAGGCTGTTGCAGGTGACGGTCGTCATGCATGACGACCAGAAGCTCGATGGCGACGGTGTCGGGAATGCGCAGATGGCGCGGCAGTAGGCGAGTGCCCGCGTCGCAGGCGTGGGTGGATTAGCGAAGCGTAATCCACCATCTCTTTTGCGAGGGTAGGCGGCGGCTTACGCTTCGCTAACCCGCCCTACAGTTCCGCGCCTTACTTGATCCTGTCGTACACCGTCGCGAAGTCGGCGAGTGGCATCGGGATGCTGATGGTTTCCTTGCTGAGATTCTGGAACGACACCTTGAGCTGCTTGCCTGTCCTCAGCTGGGCGAGCACGTCGGGCGCGATCGGCGCATTGATATAGCAGCCGCGTGCCTCGCAGGTCTGGATCGGCACGTCGACGGCCTTGCCGTCGTCGACCTGCAGCTTGGCGCCGACGGGCAGGTTCAGCCCGAGCGGAAGCTGGATCAGCGCCGCCGGCGCGCGGGTGTCGCCGGGGACGCGGATATTGACCAGCACGATGAGCTGGCCGGTCTTGGTGAGGACCGCGGTCTGCTCCATCGCGCATTCGAGCGGCGCGTCGCGGCTCGCGCTGGTGCAGCGCGCGACCCAGCCGGTGTTGTTGGGGGCAGCGGCCTCACCCTGCGGCGCGGCGGGAGCCGCTGCCGGAGCCGGCGCTGGCCCATTCTTGGCCTTGGGTGTCTGGGCGTGGCCAGAACCGATGCCAAGACCGACGCCCAGGCCGGCCATGCCGAACACGGTGAACAGGACGAAAAGCGACTTTGCGACAATCTTCACGATACTGGCTCCGAAATGAACATCCTTCGGATGTGCCGGTATGCGGGCAAAGTCAAGTCACTCGGCGGCCTGCTTGACCGATCCGTCCTCGCCGTCATCGGCGTCGTGGTCGGCGCGCGGCGAGCGGCCCCAGTTCGCAAACGCGTTGGAGAGCCGGTCGAGATAGAGATAAACCACGGGGGTCGTGAACAATGTCAGCGCCTGGCTGACGATCAGGCCACCGACCATCGCGTAGCCGAGCGGCTGGCGGATCTCGGAGCCGGTGCCGGTGCCGAGCATCAGCGGCACGCCGCCGAGCATCGCGGCCATCGTCGTCATCATGATCGGGCGGAAGCGGAGCAGGGCGGCCTGACGGATCGCCGCCACCGGCTCCATGTGCTGATCGCGCTCGGCGGCGATCGCGAAGTCGACCATCATGATGCCGTTCTTCTTCACGATGCCGATCAAGAGGATGATGCCGATCAGCGCGATCAGCGAGAAGTCGAAGCCCGCGGCCATCAGGATCGCCAGCGCGCCGACGCCGGCCGAGGGCAGCGTCGACAGAATGGTGATCGGGTGGATGTAACTCTCGTAGAGAATGCCGAGGATCAGATAGACGACCACAAGCGCCGCCAGGATCAACAGCGGCACGGTCGACAGCGATTGCTGGAACGCCTGCGCGGTGCCCTGGAAGCTTGAGCTCAGGGTCGGCGGTGCGCCAAGGTCGATCATCGCCTTCTGCACCGCGTCCGTCGCCTGGCCGAGTGCGACGCCCTGCGCCAGGTTGAACGAGATGGTGATCGCCGGGAACTGGCCCTGGTGGCTGATCGACAGCGGCCGCACCGGCGCGCTGGTCCACTTCGCAAAGGTCGACAGCGGCACCTGTTCGCCGGTCAGCGGCGACTTGATGTAGATGTTGTTCAGCGTGTCGATCGAGCCCTGCAGCTCCGGCAGCACCTCGAGGATGACGTGGTAGCTGTTGAGCTGGGTGAAGTATTGCGTCACTTGGCGCTGGCCGAACGCGTCATAGAGCGTGTCGTCGATCAGCTGCGGCTGAATGCCATAGCGCGAGGCGGTGTCGCGGTTGATCTTCAGCTCGACCGTGGTGCCGTTGGTCTGCTGGTCGGTGGCGACGTCGCGCAGCTGCGGCAGCGTCTGCATCTTGCCGAGGATCTTCGGCGCCCATTCGTTCAGCTCGGCGAGGTTGGCGTCCTGCAGCGTGAACTCGAACTGGGTGCGGGTCGGGCGGCCGCCGAGGCGGACGTCCTGCGCGGCCTGCATGAACAGCCGGGCGCCGAGCACCTTCTCCAGCTTCGGCCGCAACCGGCCGATGATCTGCTGCGCGTTGGCGTCGCGCTCGTTCAGCGGCTTGAGCGTGATGAACATGTTGCCGTTGTTGCCGGCCCGGCCGCTGCCGCCGATCGCCATCGCCACCGTCGCCACGCCGGGATCCTGCATGACGATCTTGCTGAGCTCCTCCTGCTTGCCCTTCATCTCGGCGAACGAGATGTCCTGGCTGGCCTCCGAGGTCGCGGTGATCAGGCCGACGTCCTGCTGCGGGAAGAAGCCCTTCGGGATGATGACGAACATGTAGATCGACAGCGCCAGCGTCGCGAAGAAGACCATCAGGGTCGTGAACTTCCAGCGCAGCGCGAGGTCGAGCCCGCTCTGATAGCCGCGCAGCATGGCGTCGAAGCCGCGTTCGCTCAGCTTGTAGAGACGACCGTGCCGTTCCTCATTGTGGGCGCGCAGGAAGCGCGAGGCCATCATCGGCGTCAGGGTCAGCGACACGAACATCGAGACGAAGATGGTCATCGCCAGCACCACCGCAAATTCGCGGAACAGCCGGCCGATGATGCCGCCCATCAGCAGCAGCGGGATCAGCACCGCGACCAGCGAGATGCTGATCGAGACGATGGTGAAGCCGATTTCCTTGGAACCCTTGAAGGCGGCGGCCATCGGTCGCTCGCCTTCCTCGATGTAGCGGCTGATGTTCTCCAGCATCACGATGGCGTCGTCGACCACGAAGCCGACCGCGATGGTCAGCGCCATCAGCGACAGATTGTCGAGCGTGTAGCCGAAGATCCACATCAGCGCGCAGGCGCCCAGCAACGCCAGCGGCACGGTCACGGCCGGGATGACGGTGGCCCAGAAGCTGCGCAGGAAGGCGAAGATCACCATCACGACCAGGAAGATGGTCAGCAGCAGGGTGAACTGGACGTCCTCCACCGCGGCGCGGATCGTGGTCGTGCGGTCGCTGATGACCTCGATCTTGACCGCCGGCGGAATGGCCGCGACCAGCCGGGGCAGCGCCGCCTTGATCTTGTCGACGGTGTCGATGACGTTGGCGCCGGGCTGCTTGAAGACGACGAGGAACACACCGCGCTTGCCGTTGGCCCAGGCGGCCTGCTTGGCGTCCTCAGGTCCGGTCACCGCCTGGCCGATGTCGCGGATGCGCAGCGGCCCGCCATTGCGGTAGGCGATGATGACGTCGTTCCACGGGTCCGCCGTCAGCAGCTGGTCGTTGGCATAGATGGTGTAGGCGCGGGTGGCGCCGTCGATATTGCCCTTCGGGCTGTCGACGGTTGCGATGTTGATCGCGGCGCGGACGTCCTCCAGCGACAGGCCTTTCGCGACCAGCTTGGCCGGGTCGATCTGGACGCGGACTGACGGCTTCTGCTGGCCGCCGATGATGACCTGCGCGACGCCGGAAATCTGGCTGATCTGCTGGGCAAGCTGGGCGTCGACGGAATCGCTGACCGTGGTCAGCGGCAGCGTGTCTGACGTTGCCGACAGCAGCATGATCGGCGCGTCCGCCGGATTGACCTTGCGATAGGTCGGCGGCGAGGGGAGATTCTTCGGCAACTGGCCGCTGGCGGCGTTGATGGCGGCCTGCACGTCGTTGGCGGCGCCGTCGATTGAGCGGTTGAGGTCGAACTGGATGGTGACCGACGCCGTGCCCAGATAGCTCGTCGAGGTCATCTGCGCGATGCCGGGGATCTGCGCGAACTGGCGCTCCAGCGGCTGGGCGACCGAACTCGCCATGGTCTCCGGGCTGCCGCCCGGCAGCGTCGCGGTGATCTGGATGGTCGGGAAGTCGACTTGCGGCAGCGGCGCGACCGGCAGCAGGGGATAGGCGACGAGGCCGACGAACAGGATGCCGGCCATCAGCAGCGAGGTGCCGATCGGGAAGCGAATGAATGGTGCGGAAATTCCGTCGCTCATTCCTGCGTAACCTTCGACTGGGACGGGTCCGTGCTCGCTACCGCCGTCGTCACCAGGGTTCCCGGCGAGACCTTGTACTGGCCCGCGGTAATCACCTGCTGTCCCGGCGACAGGCCATCCTCGATCACCGACTTGCCGTCGATCGACTGGCTGACCTTGAGTTTGCGAAGCTCGGCCTTGTTCTCCTGATTGACTGAATACGCGTACAGGCCCTCGGTACCATGCTGCACCGCGTCATCCGGGACGACGGTGGCATCCTTCAACGTTCTGACCAGAAGCCGGGTCGAGACCGACTGACCCGGCCACAGCGCATGGTCCTTGTTATCAAACACCGCCTTGAGCCGGACAGTCCCGCTGGTCGTGTCGACCTGATTGTTGATCAGCGCCAGGGTTCCGGTGGACAGCACCCGCTTGCCGTCGGTGGTCAGGGCAATGGTCTTGGGCGGCGCCACCGCCAGTGCCGCCTTGATATCGGGCAGCTGGTCTTCCGGCGCGGTGAAGATCACTGTGATCGGCTCGATCTGGGTGATCGTCACGATGCCGGTCTGGGCCGAGGCGTTGACGATGTTGCCGATATCGACCAGTCGCAGGCCGACGATCCCGTCGATCGGCGACTTCACGGTGGCGTAGTCGACCTGGGTCTGGGCGTTGAAGATGGCGGCGTCGTCGGCCGCGATCTGGGCCGTGAGCTGAGCCACGGTGGAGCGCTGGGTGTCGAGCTGCTGGCGCGTCGCGAACTCGCCGAGCTTGGTGTAGCGCTGCAGGTCGAGATTGGCGTTGGCGATGTTGGCTTCGTCCTGGGCCTTCTTGGCCTTGGCCTGGTCGAGCGTCGCCTGGTAGGGCCGCGGATCGATCTCGACCAGCGTGTCCCCCGCCTTGACGAACTGGCCTTCCTTGAAGGCGATCTTGGTGATCTGGCCGTCGACCCGGGTGCGGACCTGGACGGTGTTGAACGCCTGCACCGTGCCGAGACCGGTCAAATAGACCGGGAAGTCGGCCTTCTCGACCGGCGCGATCTTGACCGGCACGGCCGGGCGCTGGGCGGAACGCTTCTGCGCGGCTTCAGCCGCCAGCTGATTGTCCGTGTGTTTCTGCCAGCCGTAATAACCGGCCGCGCCGACCGCAGCGATCACTAAAACCCAACCGATGGTGCGTGACTTTGACATGCGGACTCTTGGGCTCGACGTAACAATAAAGGGTGGTCGAAACGGTTCACAGAGCTTGCGGATATAATATGCGTGCACTTAATGTGTAAACACACCAAGGCTTGAGAATCCTAAACATTTGGAAAGGTTTAGGCCAGAAACGAGCAGAAACATTCCGGCCGGGAAACGCTCCGAGGACCCCCATGTCGCGCGATCTCAAACGCCAGTTCATTGCGCAGCTCGTCGAGAGTTCCAGGCTGCTGCGCAACTATATCGATCATCGCGCCAAGGCGCGAGGCACCACGCGCGCACAATGGATTGTCCTGTTTCGCCTGCGCGAGCAGGAGGGACTGTCCCAGGTCGATCTCGCCGACGTGCTCGAGTTGCAGCCGATCTCGCTGGTGCG
>DASVOL010000354.1:0-6131 GCA_036383375.1 Bradyrhizobium sp.
CAGTTTCGACCGCTGGCACCACGTCACCTGCCGCGAATTCTCGCTGACCGAATGCCGCCGCGTTGCCGACGCGGCGTTTGCCGCGTCGATCTCGATCCGCCATTTCGGCCCGCTCGCGATCAACGACATCTGGTCGTCGACGCCGGCCGCCGACCGCATCCGGGTGATGCGCAGCGCGAGCGACGTCCGAAGGGACCCGCGCGACTATTTCATGCTGTGGCTCACCCTGCGCGGCGAGGTCAGCTTCGCGCAAAGCGGACGCGAGGTGCGGATGCGCCGTGGCGATCTGATGCTGCATGACCAGGCGCAGCCGTTCACGCTCGAATTCGCACCGAGCGCGCGTTCGATCATGGTGTCGATCCCGCGGCCGCTGCTGCTCGCGCGCCTGCCGGATGCGCAGCGGCTGACGGCACGACTGGTCGGCAACGCGTCGAAGGTCGGCGCGCTGGCGGGGTCGTTGATCCGCCGGCTGACGCGCCTCGATGACGGGGCCGGGCCTGCTGCGATAAGGCTTGGCGCCTCAATGCTCGATATTTTCGCGACCACGCTCCAGACCGAGCTGACGGACGATGTGCCGCATCACGGCGACGAGCGGCTGGCGCGGGTCAAGGCCTATATCCTGGCCCATCTCGACGATCCCGAGCTCGATCTCGATGCGATTGCCACGGCGCAGAACATCGCGCCGCGCACGCTCAATCGCCTGTTCGCGCGCGAAGGCACGACGCCGATCCGCTGGCTGTGGCAGCAGCGCCTCGCCGGCGCCTATCAGGCGCTGGCCGAACGGCGCTTCAGCCACGTCACGGATGCGGCGCTGAGCTTCGGCTTCAGCGACGTCTCGCATTTCAGCCGCGCCTTCAAGGCCGCGTTCGGCCGCTCGCCGCATCAGGTGATGGGGTAACGCTGCTTCCGCCGGTGCGGCTGCGCGGCGGCACGGAGTGATCGCAATCTCTCGACCAGCTCGCACTCCGCTTCGCTTCATGCGGCCCGCCTCGCGCACCAGGCGAGAGGCGGGTCGAGTTCGGCAGCACAGCTGCTGCATGCATCGCTGAAGGGACTATTTCGGTGGAGGCGCCTTCGGGAAAGCCGACAGCATCCTGATCTTCCAATTTCCGCCTTGGCCGACATACGCCGCGGTCCAGCGCCCAGTCACATCAAGCGGCTCGCCACTCTGCTTCTTGCCGGTGATGTGATATTCGCCGGTCGCGAGAGCTGTATCCGTTCCCAGCGGCATGGCCTCGTCGACCGTGATTTCATTGTGGTTGAACCCGGCCTTGAAGATGCCCTCGTAGGTGCCGGCAATATCTGTGTGCGATCCGGTCGCATTGACGACCATGCCGCCAGGAGCATAGAGCGCGGCAATTCCGGCGCCATCCTGCTTGTTGAAGTTGTCGGCGTAGACCGCTGCCATCTTCGCGAACTGTTGCTTCAGATTTTCATCGCCAGCGGTCGCGACCGCAGGCATCGTGAGCAGCGCAATGAACAGATATAAGGCGGAAGACATTCGCATTGCATTCCCTCCTTAAAACCGTTGTTGAGTATTTGTCTCGGCCAGCCGGGACCGCGATGGTGTAGCACATCAGCGATCGATGAGAGCTGCCGGCTCGCCGCGATACGGCAGTGCCGCTGGCTAAGAGGGGGTAGCCCCGCCGGCGCAACCACGGGGCTCCGCGATCACCGCAGGCGCTGCCGCGCTCGCGCCACACAAAGGAGAGAGGCGATCCGAAGCTGGGATGAGACTCATCTCACCGCGTGCAGGCGAAACTCGCCGACGCCGTGACCGGTCCCGTCTTGTAATGTGGCCATGCCGGCCAGCGGCACAATGGCAGTGCGCGGATTGTGTCGAAGGCCGGCGCCTCGGTCTTCTGCTCGCGCACTTCGAGATCGCCGGGCGCCTTGCCGTTCTCGACCCAGTCGACCAGCACGGCCAGCATGTCGACATTGGCCGGGGCGCCGGAGCCGACATGATCGACGCCGGGCGCGGTGTAGAGCCGGGCGAACTCCGCGACCTTGTCCTTGCCGAGCGTCTTCTCGACATTCTCGAAGTAGCGGATGCCGGCATAGGGGCTTTGCGCGTAATCGGACATGTGTTCGAGCATCACGAGCTTGCCGCCGTGCGCGTGGAAGCGCGTGAGGTCCGGATCGGTGGAATCCATCAGCGCGGAGACTTCCAGCACGCGCGCCTTGTGGTCCTCGGGCTTGTAGGTCGTGACGTCGAGTTTCGGATCGCGGGCGAAGACATATTGCATGCCGCCGGCGCCGTAGATCCAGGCGATGCCGTTGGTCGGAGCCGGCGGCTGCGCCGGCGCCGTGCTGCCGAGCCACCAGGCCTTCCAGCCGCCGGTCGGGCCGAACGCCGGCGTGTTCTCGCCCGACACGCCCCAGCCCGGATAGTCGTCGATGCCGTTGGCGAGCGGGAACGGGAATTTGTACGGTGCATGCAGGGTCTCGATCGCGGCAACCTGCTTGTCGGTCAGGCAGTCGCCGCCGCTGTGGCCCGCGGCGCATGCCAGCGTCGCCGGTTTGAAGGCGGCCTTGCAGCCGACCGGATCCTGCACCAATCCGTCATCGGAGCCGTCCTGCGCGTCGCAAGCCCTGAGCACGGCGTCGGCGACGAGCTTGACCTGTGCCGGCCTGATCCAGCCCTCGCCCATCGTCACCAGGCCGGAGCGGGTGCCGGCATGCTGCAACCCGACCCAATTGATCACGGGCACGCGTGCGAAGATGCCGTCGAAATCGTCGGGGTAGCGCTGCGCCATGGTCAGCGCCTCACGGCCGCCTTCGGACGATCCCATGAAATACATCTTCGCCGGCGGCTTGCCGTAGGCGCGGACCGTCAGCGCACGCGCGGCGTCGCGCACCTTCTTGTAGGCCTTGTGCGAAAAATTCTCGAACGCCTCGTCGTTGAGCGCGAACAGCTGCGGCGGCTCGCCGGGCTTCTGCTCGTGGCCGGAGTCGGTGCCGACGGTGACGAAGCCGAGCGCCAGCGGCGAGGCCTTGTCGAGCGGATAGGCCGGCGGCAGGCCGAGGCCTGATATCAGCACGCCGTTGAAGCCGCCGCCGCCATATTGCAGCGAGCGGCCGTTCCACTCGACGGGCAGATTGACCTCGAACTTGATCGGCGGCGCGGTGGGATCGGTCGGGGTGATTTGCCCAAGCACCTTGCAGAAGGCGGGATTGGCCGGGATGATGCGCGCCGCCGGCGTAGGCGCTTTCTCGGCGACCGAGAGCTGTGATGGTGCCTGGAGCGCGGCGCTGTCGATCTTGATCGCGCCATCGGCGGGACCGGCAAGGCCGTTGCAGGTCGCCGCGGGATCGCCGGTCATGCCCGTCGCGGATGCGGCCGAAGCGAATGACGTCAACGCGACAAGCGAAACCGCAAGCGCCCATGCGCGCGCATCCATCCGCATTGTTTCCTCCCATACACATATTGTTGCTACGGCAAGTATTTCACGCGGGATGTCGGCGCGCAATGGCGCGCGCCACTCCATCTCCGTCATCCTGAGGAGCGCGGCACGCGCGTCTACGAAGGATCGACGGCCCGAGTGGCGCCGCGTGGCCATCATGCATGGTACGATCTGGGCCGTGCATCCTTCGAGACGCGGCCAAGAGGCCGCTCCTCAGGATGACGGGGCTAGAACTGCGCGCGCGGAAGCGCGCCTACTGCGCCACCTTGCTGCTGCCCTGCGTGATCAGCCGTGCGGCGCGCTGGTCGCGGGTGTGGATCCAGAGCCAGTTCATCGCCACCGCAATCCGATGCCGCACGCCGATCAGGAAGTAGATGTGGGCGAGACCCCAGATCCACCATGCCAGCGAGCCGCGCAGCTTGAGCCAACCGAAATCGATCACGGCCTTCTTCTTGCCGATCTGCGCCAGGCTGCCGGCATGCTTGTAGCGGAACGGCGGCAGCGCCTTGCCGTCGAGCCGGGCCTTGATCAGGGCGGCGACGTAGCGTCCTTCCTGCTTGGCGGCCGGCGCGATGCCGGGCACCGGATTGCCGTCGGGACCCTTGATGGTGACGGTGTCGCCGACCGCGAAGATATCGGGATGGCCGGGCACAGTCAGATCCGGCTCGACCTGCAGCCGATGGGCGCGGTCGGCCGGCGCGCTCAGCCATTCGGCGGCGCGCGAGGCGCGTACGCCGGCGGCCCACACGATGGTGCGTGCCTCCAGCCGCTTGCCACCGAACACGACGCCGTCGGCCGAGCATTCGGTGACCGGCTCGCCCAGCATCACCTCGACGCCGAGGTTCTCCAGCGACGCCTGCGCATAGGCCGAGAGATCGTCCGGGAAGCCGGCCAGCACGCGCGGGCCGGCCTCGATCAGCACCACGCGCGCCTTGCGCGTGTCGATGTGACGGAAGTCCTGCGGCAGCGTGTCCTTGGCGAGGTCGGCGATGGTGCCGGCCATCTCGACGCCGGTCGGCCCGGCGCCGATGATGACGAAGGTCAGCAGCGCCGCGCGCTTGTCCGGATCGGTCTCGCGCTCGGCGCGCTCGAAGGCGACCAGGATGCGCCGCCGCAGCGTGGTGGCGTCCTCCAGCGTCTTCAGGCCGGGCGCGAACGGCTCCCATTCGTCGTGGCCGAAATAGGCGTGACGCGCGCCGGTGGCGAGGATCAGCGTGTCGTAAGGAATGCTGCCGCCGTCATCGAGCTGCACTTGCTTCGCCGCCGCGTCGACGCCGCAGACATTGGCAAACAGCGTCGTCACCTCGGGCCGGTCGCGCAGCAGATAGCGGATCGGCCAGGCGATCTCGCTGGTGGCAAGCGATGCGGTCGCGACCTGGTAGAGCAGCGGCTGGAACAGATGGTGGTTGCGGCGGTCGATCAACGTGATCTCGACCGGCGCGCCCGCGAGACCGAAGGCGGCTTCCAGCCCGCCGAAGCCGGCGCCGACGATCACCACGCGATGAGGTTTGGCCGGCGCTTGCGTCATCTGATGTCGCCCTCGGTTTCGAACGGCTTCGTCGTTTGATTATGTAATCATTCGCGGCCTCATTCCAACACGAAATGCCCGATCGCCCGATAGCGAAACCCAATCGCTGCGCGCCTCACGCGTCCTGCGACGCCGTCGTGGCAACGACCCGCCGCCGCACCGGCAGGAACAGTCCGGCGACCGCGCCGGCGAATGACAGCGTTGCCGCAAGGCTCATCGCCGCAGCGAATCCATTGGTGAAATGTCCGGACGAATCGGCGGCACCATTGGCAGTAAAGCTCGCGACCAGCGCCGCGATGCCGAACATGCCGCCGAGGAAGCGGCCCATGTTGAACACGCCCGACGCCTTGCCCATCTCGCTGACGGCGACCGCGCTCAGCACCGCGTTCTGTGCGGCCGGCATCGCCATCGAGACGCCGACGCCAGCGAGCATCAGCGGCGCGACCAGCGCGGAGTAGGGCACCGACGGGGTGACGATCTCACCGATCCAGCCGAGCCCGATCGCCTGCATCAATAGTCCAGTGACGACAAGCGCGCGCTCGCCGAACCGGTTGACCACGGCGCCGGCAATCGGCGCCGTGACGAACAATGTCGCCGTCCACGGCAGCAGGCGCAGCCCGGCGCCGAAGGCGTCGAAGCCGAGCGCGATCTGCAGGAACTGCGGCAGCAGGAACAGCACGCCATACATCGCGGCATAGAACAGCACGCTTGCGGCGATGCCGGCCGCGAACGGTCTCGCGGCGAACAGCCGCATCGGCACCATCGGGCTGGTCGCACGCAGCTCCCACAGCACGAACATCACGGCCAGCGCGACACCGGCGATCAGCGCGCCGGTTACCTCCGCGCTGACCCATCCGGCGCTGTTGCCGCGCAACAGGCCCCAGACTAATGCCAGTGCCGCGAGCGCGACCAGCGCCAGGCCGGCGATGTCGAGCGGCGCAGTCGGCCCGAAACTTTCGCGCAGGCGCGCCAGCACGAGGGCGATCGCGACCAGGCCGATCGGCAAATTGATCCAGAAGATCCAGCGCCAGCCGAGGTGCTCGGTGATGAAGCCACCGATCGCGGGACCGATGATCAGCGCGCATCCGGTGATGCCGCTGAAGATGCCGAGCGCGCGGGCGCGCTCCTCGCGGCCGAACGCGCCGCTCAGGATCGCCATCGCCAGCGGCATCACCAGCGCCGCACCGGCGCCCTGCAGG
>DASVOL010000355.1:0-6278 GCA_036383375.1 Bradyrhizobium sp.
GAGAATGCGGACGGCTCGCTGCTGCATTTCGACCGGATCGGCTACGTCGTCGTGGCGAGCTCGATGATCTCGATGATCGCGATGTATTTCGTGCAGCGGCCGATCGCCCGGCGGGCGGGGCGGCGGGTGGTGTGAGGGCAAATTACTGATCGAGCTAGACCAGCCTTGTCGCTCTATGCTCCCTCGATCTTCGACTGATCGAGCTTGCTGCAGTAGATTGCCGTCTCCATCAGCAGCGTCAGTGCGATGTCGGGTGACAGCACGCCTTTGACATCGTGAATGGGACGGGTTGCGGCCTGGGCGGCAATGGCCGACCACCAGGCGACAGGAGCCACACCAAAGTCGCGGCTAGCATTCGGAAACTTGCCGGAAAAGCACATCGTCGCCATTGGCCAAACCGCCTTGAGAAGATCGCGGGCCGGCATATGGGCCTGGTGCTCGGCGGCGACCGAGGACTTGCCCTCGTTCGCGTTGCCGATCGTCGCTGCAACGTGCCTGAACATCGCATCTAGCTTTGGCAATTGCTGAAGCGCGAGACCCGCCGCCACCGCGGCGCCGGCCGCCAATGACCAGACACAGCGGTTGTTGCCAGACTCGGTGTTGGGCACCAGCATGAAATTCAGCGTGTCGCCAAACCAATAATGGTCGCCGGACGCCACATCGACGCGATTGATGTTGACGCCCATCACCGGCGGGCTCTCCGCGAACAGCGTTCGTTGCGCGGCATAGCCCGCAATGGCGCCGACCGCTGAAATGTAGGTCTCCGCATGGATGCGGCCGGAGATGGTCAGGCGCGGCGGGAGATTTCTGACGAGGTGGCCGAAAGCAAAATTGCACGCCACCGCATCCGGCGCGTCCTTCCACGGCAGTTCGTTTGCGGTGGTGCTCATCTGGGCGTCCTAGTGCTAAGGGCTCGGCGCGGGCCGAGGCTGGTCACGCCCATCGGCGCAAAGGAGCGTTCTCCGACACAGGTTGAATGTCAAAGTCGTTGTTTTCGTCCCCGTGCTCTGGCGCGCCGGACGAGAACAACGGGAGTCTATTGGCGGGTTCAACTCCGCCTCAAAATTTCAGCGTTTGGTTTCGGCGTGCCGGCGAAAGGGGCGGAGACTTGAATCGGTCATCGCGGCGGCCCACCGCTCGGCGGGTTACGGCTTCGCCGCACCCACCCTCCGGATGCTGAGCGATTTCAATCGCTTAAAAAGGGGGTGGTGCCCAGGAAAGGACTCGAACCTTCACGGCCGTTAAGCCACTGGCACCTGAAGCCAGCGCGTCTACCAATTCCGCCACCTGGGCATGTGGAGCGGCTTAGTAAGGATCGGTTACGCGCTTGTCAAATTCGCGATTGGAAATTCAATTAGCCTGTACAGGATTGGGCTGATGGCGTATCGCGAGAGGCTGTAAATACGCCCAATCGCTCTCGAATCCGGCAGGAATGGACCTCATGGCATCGAACCTGGAAACGCTCGTCACGGTATTCGGCGGATCCGGATTTCTGGGACGGAACGTGGTCCGGGCGCTCTGCAAGCGCGATTATCGCGTGCGAGTCGCGGTGCGGCGGCCTGAATTGGCCGGCCATCTGCAGCCGCTCGGCCGCGTCGGGCAGATTCATGCCGTCCAGGCCAATGTGCGCTACCCGGCCTCGGTCGAGGCGGCGATGCGTGATTCGCATATCGCCGTCAATTTGGTCGGCATCCTGGCCGAGGGCGGCGGGCAGAGCTTTGACGCCGTGCAGGTGAAGGGCGCCGAGGCCATCGCCAAGGCGGCAGCCGCGAATGGCGCCCGGATGGTCCACGTCTCGGCGATCGGGGCGGACAAAGATTCGCTGTCGGGCTATTACCGCGCCAAGGCAGAAGGCGAGCAGGCGGTGCAGGCGGCCCTGCCGCAGGCCACCGTGATGCGGCCGTCGCTGCTGTTCGGGCCCGAGGATCAGTTCACCAACCGCTTTGCGGCGCTGGCGCGGATGTCGCCGGTGCTGCCGCTGGTCGGCGGCGGGGTCAACAAGGTGCAGCCGGCCTATGTCGCCGACGTCGCGGACGCCGTGGCCGATGCCGTGGACGGCAAGGCGAAGGCAGGCGGCGTTTACGAGCTCGGCGGCCCGGAAGTGCTCACCATGCGCGAGGTGATGCAGATCATCCTCCAGATCACCCAACGCGACCGCATGCTGGCGCCGCTGCCGTTCGGCCTCGCCAAGCTGCAGTCGTATGTTTTGCAGTTCGCGCCGGGGCCGTTCACGCTGACCCCGGACCAGGTCGCGATGCTGCGCTCGGACAATGTGGTGTCCGACGCCGCCAAGGCCGCCGATCTCACCTTCGCGGGCCTCGGCATCACGCCTGACTCGATGGAAGCGATCGCCCCGCAATATCTCTGGCGCTTCCGCGCGACGGGCCAATTCCAGAAGAAGAGCGCGTAGGCTCGCTCCATTCGCCGTCCCGGCGAAGCGTCCAGCTAGCGGTGCGGGCCGCAACGCCCGTGCAACACAACTCTATCCCCGTCATCCTGAGGTGCGAGCGCAGCGAGCCTCGAAGGATGAATCGGCCGAGAGCTGGGCCGTGCATCCTTCGAGACGCCGCTCCGCGGCTCCTCAGGATGACGGTGAGGCACGACGTCTGTGGCCTTACCGTCCCATCGCCAGCGCGATCAGGCCGAGCGTGCCGACGATGACGCGCCACCAGGCAAAGAAGGTGAAGCCACGGCGGGTGACGAAGTTGAGGAATGCCCGCACCACGATCATCGCCGTGATGAACGACACCACGAAGCCGACCGCGATGACGCTGAGATTATCGGACGTGAAGTCGCCGCGGTTCTTGTAGAAATCATAGACGAACGCGCCGACCATGGTCGGGATCGCGAGGAAGAACGAAAACTCCGCCGCCGAGCGCTTGTCGGCACCGAGCAGCATCGCGGCGACGATGCTGGCGCCCGAGCGCGACACGCCGGGGATCATGGCGAGGCACTGCGCGACGCCGATCCAGAAATACATCAGCAGCGGGAACCGGGTCGCATCGTCCTCGTACACTTTGAGATCGAGCTGATCGACCCAGAGCAGGACGGCGCCGCCGACGATCAGCGTGAAGCAGACCACCCACGGATTGAACAGGAATTCCTTGATGTACTTGCCGGCGAGCAGGCCGATCACGACGGCGGGCAGGAACGCCACCAGCACACCGATCACGAAGCGGCGGTCGTCGGGATTGGAGAACATGCCGAGCGCGACGCGCCACAATCTGGAGAAGTAGAGCACGAGGATCGCGAGGATCGCACCGAGCTGGATCAGGATCGCGAAGCTTTTCCAGAAATTGCCTTCGCCGAGATTGAAGAAGCGTTCCGCGAGCAGCAGGTGGCCTGTCGAAGAGACCGGCAGGAACTCCGTGACGCCCTCGACGATGCCGAGAATCACCGCCCGCAGCATATCCGTCATCATGATCTGATCTGCCCTGTGTGGAAAACCGAATTCTTCTCGCTTATTCGCACATAGGCCGCAATCGCAAAGAATCGTCAAACAAAGGGTTACCCGGCCGATTTGCTGGGCTATAGCGTTTTTGTGACCCGCACCATCTGCGGGGGTGGCTACCGGTTTGCGCGCCGACGCGACATAGAGACGGACGGAACTGGTCCGGCCAATTCACAGATCAGGTCACACAGGTTGATGGTTTCTTAAGCGCCACGACACTACCAAGGGCTTCATGTATACGCTGTATCACCATCCGTTCTGTCCGCATTCGCGCTTCATTCGCCTCGTGCTCGGCGAGTATGGCCTCGATCTGCGCCTGGTGGAGGAACGGGTCTGGGAGCGGCGCGAGGCGTTCCTGGCGCTCAATCCGGCGGCAAACACGCCGGTCCTGATCGCCGAGGGCTTTCCGCCGATTCCGGGTGCGCCCATCATCGCCGAATATGTCGACGAGACGCACGGCCTCGATGCCGGCGAGCGGCGGCTGCTGCCGACCTCGACGGCCGAGCGCGTCGAGGTGCGCCGGTTGATGGCGTGGTTCAACGAGAAATTCTTCGAGGAAGCCTCCAACCCGCTGGTGACCGAGCGGATCTACAAGCGCTTCATGAGCGAGGACAATGGCGGCGGCCCGCCGGCCCCCGACATCATGCGCGCCGCCAAGGTCAATGTGCGCTATCATCTGAGCTATATCGGCTGGCTGGCGAAGACGCGGAACTATCTCGCCGGCGACCGCCTCACCTACGCGGACCTCGCCGCCGCGGCGCATCTCTCGGCGATCGACTATCTGGGCGACGTGCCATGGAGCGAGGACGATGCGGCAAAGGCGTGGTACGCGCGGGTGAAATCCCGCCCGTCGTTCCGCCCGCTGCTCAGCGAATGGCTGGCGGGGGTGCCGGCGTCGCGCACCTATGTGGACCTCGACTTCTGAACCAGGCGGTCCGGCTCTCACCGTCCGACCTCAAGGCCGCGCTTGGGCGCGAGGCGCGCGCACTCGGCTTCGATGCCGTCGGCATCACCACGCCCGATGCGACGCGCGAAGCCGGACAATATTTTCTGGAATTCCTCAGCTCCGGCGGCCATGGCGAGATGGACTGGCTCGCGGCCAATCCGGAGCGGCGCACCGACCCGCGCGTGCTGTGGGGCGGCGTGCGCTCGATCATCATGCTCGGCGTCAATTATGGGCCCGACGACAATCCGCTCGAAATTCTCGCGCGCCGGTCGCATGGCGCGATCTCGGTCTACGCGCAGGGCGACGACTATCACGACGTGATCAAGAAGCGGCTGAAGACGCTCGCGCGCTGGCTCGCTGCGATGACCGGCGACGAGGTGAAGGTGTTCGTCGACACCGCCGCTGTGATGGAGAAGCCGCTCGCACAAGCCGCCGGCATCGGCTGGCAGGGCAAGCACACCAATCTGGTGTCGCGCGAATTCGGCTCCTGGCTGTTTCTCGGCGCGATCTATTCCGCGACCTGGCTGCCGCGCGATGAAGGCGAAGCGGATCATTGCGGCAGCTGCCGCGCCTGCCAGGACATCTGTCCGACCGCGGCGTTTCCCGCCCCTTACAAGCTCGATGCGCGGCGCTGCATCTCGTATTTGACGATCGAGAACAAGGGTCCGATCCCGCACGAATTCCGTAAACGCATCGGCAACCGCATCTATGGCTGCGACGACTGCCTCGCGGTGTGTCCGTGGAACAAGTTCGCGCAAGAAGGACGCGAGCAGAAGCTTGCGGCCCGCGATGCGTTGCGCGCGCCCGCGCTCGCCGATCTCGCGCGGCTCGACGATGCCGAGTTTCGCGCGCTGTTCACGAAATCGCCGGTCAAGCGCATCGGCCGCGATCGCTTCATCCGCAATGTGCTGATCGCGATCGGCAATTCCGGCGACGCCAACCTCGCCGCCGAAGCGCAGCGCCTGCTCGACGACGCAAGCCCGCTGGTGCGCGGCGCAGCGGTATGGGCGCTGTCGCAACTGCTCGCTCGCGATGCGTTCGCAGCGCTGGCGTCACGCGCCGGCGGCGAGCCTGACATCAGCGTGCAGCAGGAGTGGCGTGCGGCAGCCGCCTCTTGATTTCATCGCGCCGTTCCCGTCATGGTCGCCGACCATGACAAACCAGCCTTTCTTCACCAGACACGGCGACGGCTTCATGCCGACGTCAGTTGCGAACGGACCGTGGAGCCCGGAATCGATGCACGGCCGCGTCGTGATCGGCCTGCTCGGCTTCGTCATCGAGGAGCGCCACGGCTCGGACGATTTCGTCCCCGCACGGCTCACGGTCGACATGTTTCGGCTGCCCAACATCACGACGCCGGTCGAGGTGACGACGAAGGTCGTGCGCGACGGGCTCCGCATCAAGGTGATCGAGGCCGAGTTCGTCTCCGGCGGCACCAGCATGGCGCGCGCCTCCTGCCAGCTGTTGCGCAGGACGGAAAATGCGCCCGGCAATGTGTGGTCGCCGCCGAACTGGACCGTGCCGGCGCCCGCGGACATTCCGAAGCCCGCTGATCCGAGGCTCGGCATGAACGGCAAATGGGAGACGCGGCCGATCGTCGGCCACATGGGTTCGCTCGGCGAGCGCAGGCTCTGGATGAGTGAAGTCCGCGAACTCGTCGCGGGCGTCAAGATGACGCCGTTCGTCCATGTCGCGACCGGCGCGGATTTCGCCAGCCCCTTCGCCAACGCCGGCGACCAGGGCCTCGGCTACATCAACAGCGACGTCACGATCTATCTGCACCGTTTGCCGGTGAGCAACTGGATCGGCTTCGAGGTCGTCAACCACCACGCCACCGACGGCATCGCGATCGGCGAGTGCTGGCTCTATGACGAGCAGGGC
>DASVOL010000356.1:0-5523 GCA_036383375.1 Bradyrhizobium sp.
GTCGACGATTCCACCGACACCGAGCCGCGTTCGCCCGTGGTCACCGTCATGGGCCACGTCGACCACGGCAAGACCTCGCTGCTCGACGCGCTGCGCCACGCCAACGTGGTGTCGGGCGAAGCCGGCGGTATCACCCAGCACATCGGTGCCTATCAGGTGACTTCGCCGGAAAGCGGCAAGAAGATCACCTTCATCGATACGCCGGGCCACGCCGCGTTCACCGCGATGCGCGCCCGCGGCGCCAAGGTCACCGACATCGTCGTGCTGGTGGTCGCGGCCGATGACGGCGTGATGCCGCAGACGATCGAGGCGATCAACCACGCCAAGGCGGCCAAGGTGCCGATGATCGTGGCGATCAACAAGATCGACAAGCCCGATGCGCGGCCGGAGCGCGTGCGCACCGAATTGCTGCAATACGAGGTGCAGGTTGAATCGCTCGGCGGCGACGTCGTCGACGTCGAGGTCTCGGCCAAGAACAAGACCAATCTCGACCGGCTGCTCGAGATGATCGCGCTGCAGGCCGAAATCCTCGACCTGAAGACCAATTCGCAGCGTCCGGCCGAAGGCACCGTGATCGAAGCCAAGCTCGATCGTGGCCGCGGTCCGGTCGCGACCGTGCTGGTGCAGCGCGGCACGCTGCGGATCGGCGACATCATCGTGGCCGGCGCCGAGATGGGCCGCGTCCGCGCCCTGATCTCCGACCAAGGCGAGAATCTCGACGAGGCCGGACCGTCCGTGCCGGTCGAGGTGCTCGGCTTCAACGGTCCGCCGGAAGCCGGCGACCGTCTCGCCGTCGTCGAGAACGAAGCCCGCGCCCGCCAGGTCACGAGCTATCGTGCGCATCAGAAGCGCGAGAACGCGGCTGCCTCGATCTCCGGCATGCGCGGCTCGCTCGAGCAGATGATGTCGCAGCTCAAGACCGCGGGCCGCAAGGAGTTCCCGCTGATCGTCAAGGCCGACGTGCAGGGCTCGCTGGAAGCGATCCTGGGCTCGCTCGAGAAGCTCGGCACCGACGAAGTCGCCGCCCGCATCCTGCATGCCGGCGTCGGCGGCATCTCAGAGTCCGACGTCACGCTGGCCGAAGGCTTCAACGCCGCGATCATCGGCTTCTCGGTCCGAGCCAACAAGGAAGCGGCGGCCGCAGCCAAGCGCAATGGCATCGAGATCCGCTACTACAACATCATCTACGACCTCGTGGATGACATCAAAAAGGCGATGTCCGGCCTGCTCGCGCCCACGCTGCGCGAAACGATGCTGGGCAACGCGCAGATCCTGGAAGTGTTCAACATTTCCAAGGTCGGCAAGGTCGCGGGTTGCCGCGTCACCGACGGCACCGTGGAACGCGGCGCCAATGTTCGCCTGATCCGCGACAACGTCGTGGTGCACGAAGGCAAGCTGTCGACGCTGAAGCGCTTCAAGGATGAAGTGAAGGAAGTGGTCGCCGGCCAGGAATGCGGCATGGCATTCGAGAACTACGGCGACATGCGTGTCGGCGACGTGATCGAATGTTACCGCATCGAGACGATCCAGCGCTCTCTGTAAGTCCAAATCTTACGAAGCGCAGATCTTACTAAGCGTTGGGTCCATTTGACTGAAAATGCGACGACGTGGCCGGACTTTAGTCCGGCCACCGGCGCATCGTCCGATTGAAAGCAAAAGCTAGGACATTGATGCCCGCGGCCACGGCCTGCGGGCGCGACGGTTTTGGAAGAAGGTCATGCCTCGTCAAAAGAAGAGTTCCAGCCCCGGCGGATCGCAACGTCAGCTGCGCGTCGGCGAAACGGTTCGCCATGCAGTTGCCGAGATTCTGTCACAGGGTCAGGTTCACGATCCCGATCTGGAAGGCCACATCATCACCGTTCCCGAGGTGCGCATGTCGCCTGACCTGAAGCTCGCCACGGTCTACGTGATGCCGCTCGGCGGACGCGACACCGACGCGGTGATCGCTGCACTCGAGCGCAACAAGAAGTTCCTTCGCGGCGAGATCGCACATCGCGTCAACCTGAAATTTGCACCCGACATTCGCTTCCGCGTCGATGAGCGGTTCGACGAGGCGGAGCGCATCGAGAAACTACTGCGGACACCTGCGGTGCAGCGAGACCTTGCACCCGATTCGGACGACGAGTGATGACTGTGATGACGACCAACAGCGTGATCGACGCGAAGGATGCCGACGCGCGCGACGCTGAGCGGGACACTTTTGCCGGGCCGCGCACCGACGATGCGCGCCGCACCAATAACGACCCGCGCCAGAAGCACGGCAAGCAGAACCAGCAGCCGCGCCGCGACAAGCGCGACGTCCACGGCTGGGTGGTGCTCGACAAGCCGATCGGCATGACCTCGACGCAGGCCGTCGCCGTGCTCAAGCGACTGTTCCAGGCCAAGCGCGCCGGCCATGCGGGCACGCTCGATCCGCTCGCCTCCGGCGGCCTGCCGATCGCGCTGGGCGAGGCCACCAAGACGGTGCCGTTCGTGATGGACGGCCGCAAGCGCTACCGCTTCACGGTCAGCTGGGGCGAGGAACGCGACACCGACGACACCGAGGGACGTCCGGTCAGGACCAGCGAGAGCCGGCCGACCGCCGATTCGATCCGCGAGCTGCTGCCGCGCTTCACCGGGGTGATCGAGCAGATCCCGCCGCAATATTCAGCCATCAAGGTGCAGGGCGAGCGGGCTTATGATCTGGCGCGCGACGGCGAAACCGTGGAACTGAAACCCCGCCCGGTCGAGATTCACGAATTAACCCTTGTAGAACATGGAGATAACGGACAATCCGTGTTCGAAGCCGAGTGCGGCAAGGGAACCTATGTCCGGGCGCTGGCGCGCGATATGGGCCGGATTCTGGGCTGTTTCGGCCATATCTGCGCCCTGCGGCGGACCCTTGTCGGTCCGTTTACCGAGCGGGACATGATTCCGCTGGAACAGTTGGAGGCTTTATGCAATAGAGCCGCGTCTGGCGAGGGCAGCCTCGCCGACGCGCTTTTGCCCGTTGAGACCGCGCTGGACGACATCCCGGCACTGGCCGTCACACGGGCTGATGCGGCAAGGCTCCACAGGGGCCAGGCCGTTTTGTTGCGCGGACGGGATGCGCCCAATACCAGCGGCACAGTCTATGTCACGGTGGCAGGCCGGCTTCTCGCGCTTGCCGAGATTGGCAATGGCGAACTCATCCCCAAGCGCGTGTTCAACCTGAACGGACTGACTGCCAGTCCGGCTCGCAACAATGAAAGTAACTGACGATGTCGATTACCGCCGAACGCAAAGCGGAAGTCATCAAGACGAATGCCAACAAAGCCGGCGACACCGGCTCGCCCGAGGTTCAGATTGCGATCCTGTCGGAACGCATCAATAACCTCACCGAGCACTTCAAGAGCCATGTGAAGGACAACCATTCACGCCGCGGCCTCCTGAAGCTCGTGTCGACGCGTCGTTCCCTGCTTGACTACATCAAGCGCAAGGACGAGGCGCGCTACAAGGCGCTGCTCGAGAAGCACAACATCCGTCGTTGATTTGAGAAGCACGCGCGCGATGTTCGCGCGCGTTTTCGTATGGTCGTCCGTAAACTCGGACTTTCGAATTGTCGAAAGATGATCATGCGCAACAGCATGGCCATCGCGCCATGCACTAGCGTCCAGCAGCAATCCGGCCGCTGGACCGGGCAAGATGCCCAGATGACCGAAAGGATGGACGCCATCCGAAATCCAGGGACCATGGCAGGATCGCCGGATGCTGACCGCAGCAGCGCATCAGCGTCTCGCCGTCTTGGCATGGTCTTTGTGTTTCAGGGCGCCGTGCTTTCGTGAAACCATGAAAGAAAACCGAAATGTTCAATTCGCATTCCGTCGAGATCGACTGGGGTGGACGTCCCCTCAAACTTGAAACCGGCAAGATCGCCCGCCAGGCCGACGGCGCCGTGATGGCCACCTACGGCGAGACCGTGGTGCTCGCCACCGTCGTCGCGGCGAAGGCGCCGCGCGAAGGCGTCGACTTCCTGCCGCTCACCGTCGACTACCAGGAGAAGACCTACGCCGCAGGCCGCATCCCCGGCGGCTATTTCAAGCGCGAAGGCCGTCCGACCGAGAAGGAGACGCTGGTCTCCCGCCTGATCGACCGCCCGATCCGTCCGCTGTTCGTCGACGGCTGGCGCAACGAGACCCAGGTGATCGTCACCGTGCTGTCGCACGACATGGAGAACGATCCGGACATCGTGTCGCTGGTCGCCGCCTCCGCCGCCCTGACGCTGTCGGGCGCGCCGTTCAAGGGCCCGATCGGCGCTGCGCGCGTCGGCTTCGCCAATGACGAGTTCATCCTCAACCCGACGCTCGACGAGATGGCCGAAACCCAGCTCGACCTCGTTGTCGCCGGCACCGCCGACGCCGTGCTGATGGTCGAATCGGAAGCCAAGGAGCTCAACGAAGACGTGATGCTCGGCGCGGTCATGTTCGGCCATCGCCACTTCCAGCCGGTGATCAACGCGATCATCCAGCTCGCCGAGAAGGCTGCCAAGGAGCCGCGCGAAGTCACCACGATCGACAATTCGGAGATCGAGAAGGAGATGCTCGGCATCGCCGAGCAGGAGCTGCGCAAGGCCTACGCGATCCCGGTCAAGCAGGAACGCTATGCCGCGGTCGGCGCCGTCAAGGAGAAGGTGCTCGCGCACTTCTTCCCGGAAGGCCAGGAGCCGAAATACGACAAGCTCCGCGTCGCCGGCGTGTTCAAGGAACTGGAAGCCAAGATCGTCCGCTGGAACATCCTCGACACCGGCAAGCGCATCGACGGCCGTGACGCCAAGACCGTGCGCAACATCGTCGCCGAAGCTGGCGTGCTGCCGCGCGCCCACGGCTCGGCGCTGTTCACCCGCGGTGAGACCCAGGCGATGGTGGTGACCACGCTCGGTACCGGAGAGGACGAGCAGTACATCGACGCGCTGTCGGGGACCTACAAGGAAACGTTCCTGCTGCACTACAACTTCCCGCCCTACTCGGTCGGTGAAACCGGTCGCCTCGGCGGCACCAAGCGCCGCGAGATCGGCCACGGCAAGCTTGCCTGGCGCGCGATCCACCCGGTGCTGCCGCCGCATCACGAGTTCCCGTACACGATCCGCGTGGTCTCCGAGATCACCGAGTCGAACGGCTCGTCCTCGATGGCCTCGGTCTGCGGCGCCTCGCTGTCGCTGATGGATGCCGGCGTGCCGCTGAAGCGGCCGACCGCCGGTATCGCCATGGGCCTGATCCTCGAAGGTCAGCGCTTCGCGGTGCTGTCCGACATCCTCGGTGACGAGGATCATCTCGGCGACATGGACTTCAAGGTCGCCGGCACCGACCAGGGCATCACCTCGCTCCAGATGGACATCAAGATCGAGGGCATCACCGAGGAGATCATGAAGGTGGCGCTCGGCCAGGCCAAGGAAGGACGCATCCACATCCTGGGTGAGATGTCCAAGGCCCTGACCGCTGCGCGCGCCGAGCTCGGCGAATACGCACCGCGCATCGAGACCTTCAAGATCGCCACCGACAAGATCCG
>DASVOL010000357.1:0-2612 GCA_036383375.1 Bradyrhizobium sp.
ACCCTGCGTGACTTTCGGGCCGCGCAGGCAGATCTCGCCGTTCTGCCCGGCGGGCAGGCGCTTGCCGGCATCGTCGCGGATCTCGATCTCGACATGGGCGATGGCACGGCCGGTCGAGCCGATCTTCTCGATCTCGCGGCCGGCGTCCATGAAGGTGTCGCCGCCGCAGCTCTCAGTGAGCCCGTAGGCATCGATGTAGCGCGCGTTCTTGAAATAGTCAGAGAAGGCGCGGATGCGGACCTCCGGTGTCTTCTCGCCGCCGCCGATTGCCCATTGCAGGCTGGAGACGTCGTAGCGCTCGCGGTTCGGGCAGGTCAGGAGGGCGGTGGTCATCACCGGCGCGAACCATGCGGCATTCAACTTCTCGCGCTCGATCGCGGCCAGCGCCGGTTCAGGCTCGAAGGTGCGATGAATGCACAGCATGCCGCCGTGCCAGAGCACGGCGATGCCGGGCAGGTCGAGCGCGCCGACATGATAGAGCGGCCCGACGACGAGCAGCCGCGTGTCGGCGTTGAGCCCGAGCACCAGGGTCTGGTCGGCGGATTTCCAGTAGATGTTCTCGTAAGTGAGCATCACCCCCTTGGGGCGATCCGTCGTGCCCGAAGTGTACATCAGCCGCATCAGGTCGCGCGGCTGGCAGAAATGGATCGGCGCTGGCGCGATGTCGGGCGCAAGGTTGGTGACGCTGGACTGCGCGACTTCACCGAGCAGCACGACCGGAGCGTCACCGGCTGCGATCGCGGCAAACTCCTCGTCGGCGACCAGCAGCCGCGCGCCGGAATTGCCGACGATGTAGCGTACCTCGTCGGCCGAGAGACGATAGTTGATCGGCAGGAATACTGCGCCGATGTGGCTGGTGGCGAACACCAGTTCGAGAAACGCCGTGCTGTTCTTCATCAGGACGGCGACGACATCGCCGGGCACCGCCCCCTGCAGCGCGAGCCAGCTGCCGACCTGCCGGATCCGCAAATCAAAATCGGCGTAGGAGACGTCCTCGCCGCGATATTTCAGCGCACAGCGGTCCGGAGTCCGCCTGGCATGAAATGCGATGAAGCTGGAAAGATTGATCATTTGTCGTCCGTGGGGCCGATTCCGGCGCCGCTTTCTCCCTAGATGAATTATGAGTCGTAATTCATCTTTGGCTTGACGTCACCCCCCTTGCTCTGAAAACATCGTGGACATGGAGACGGAACGATCTCCGCAAGGGATTTTGGGAACGCGAACCCGACAGGGAGGGGAATATGACGAGGACCCGGAAGCCGGGCATCAGCCGGCGCTCGACGCTTGCGCTGATGGGCGCCGGTGCGGCGACCTTTGCTGCGCCATGGGTGGCGCGCGCACAGGCCAAGACCATCAAGATCGGCATGCCGACTATTCTGTCGGGTCGCGTCGCGCAACTCGGCACGTCCTCGCGCAATGCGGTGATGCTGGAGGTCGAGAAGGTCAATGCCGCCGGCGGTCTTGCCGGACGGCAGATCGAGATGGTGATCCGCGACTCCAAAGGACAGCCGCAGGAGGCCGCGCGCATCGCGCGCGAGCTCGTCAACACCGACGGCTGCGAGATGCTGCTCGACGGCGAAGCGTCGTCGGGATCGTTCGCCGTTCACGAGGTGGCGCGCGATCTCGGCGTGCTCTGCATCCATACCTGCTCGGAAGCGTCGTCGCTGACCGCCGATCCCAAGCAGCACATTCCGAACGCCTTCCGCTGCGTGCGGCAAGGCATTCATGACTCGATCGTCGGTGCCGGCTACGCGGCAGGAATCGCCAAGGCCAAGGGCCTGAAGAAATGGGCGACCTGTTCGCCCGACTACGCTTATGGCCGCGACACCACCGGCGAGTTCGTGCTGTATCTGAAGAAGTTCGCGCCCGATGTCGAGATCATCAGCGAGTCCTGGCCGAAGCTGTTCCAGCCGGATTACACCGAGGTGGTGACCAAGATCCTGCAGGCCAAGCCGCAGGCGCTCTATTCCTGTCTGTGGGGCGGCGACCTCACCTCCTATATCGACCAGGCGAACATCTACGCGATGTTCACCCAGATGGAGGTGTTCGCGGTCAATATGGCTGACTACACCGCGCTCACGGTGGTGAAGAACCTGCCGAAGGGCATCCACTCCGGCGACCGCTACATCAAGACATTCCCGCCGACGCCGGAGAATGCAGCCTGGGGCGATGCCTACAAGGCGAAGTATAACGAGTACCCGACCAACTGGTCCTGGCAGAACGCGACGGCGGTCATGTTCCTCAACGAGGCGGTCAAGAAAGCGAACTCGACCGACGGCAAGAAGGTCGCGGAGGCTCTCACTGGACTGACTATCAAGTGCCCGTTCGGTGCCGACGGCACCGTCACGATGCGCGCCGACGACCACACGCTGGTCGGCTACGCGATCGGCTGGGGCACCACGATCCCGCAGGAGCCCTACGTGCCTGACGTGAAGGCCGGGGACTGGAAGACGATCTTCGAGCTCGAAGCTGAGTGGAAGAAGAGCAAGGGCTACACCTGATCCGCATGCGGAGCGGAGGCAGCGTGCTGTCTCCGCCCTGCATCTGATGTTTGTCGCGCGCCGGCGTTGCGGCCCGCCGTAATGGATGATTCTCGTGGACCTCGACGCGCT
>DASVOL010000358.1:0-3253 GCA_036383375.1 Bradyrhizobium sp.
GGGCGGGCGTGGCAGGCGCTGGCGTTGACGGTGTCGCGCTCGGCGCGGGGGTGGCCGAGGGCGCCGGCTGCGCTTGTGCAAGCTGCATCAGCTCCGGTGCGGCATTGGCCGTTGTATGCCAACCCATCGTGACGCCGGCACCAAGCAGAAGCGCATAAAGGAAGGCGCGGCGCATCACCATCGATTCCCGGGAGGCATTGGGGATCGGCAATTGAGCCGCGTCAGGCTGAATGCCGAATGAACGGTTCTGCCTTGTTGTCATGGCGGCCCCGAACGATCAAGCACCGCACTCCCGGAAGGGAGCGCGGTGCCTGGTCGTTGTTGGGGTTTTGCTTAGCCGCGCTTGTGAGGAGTGATGTTGAGTGGCTTCGCCGGCTTGGCCGCGGGGGTGTAGCTTGCAGGCTGCGCGGCGGTTGCGGGCGGCACGTAGTGGAACACCGCCTTGCAGCCGTCGCTGAGCAGCGCGCGCTGCCGGACCATGCAGGCGGTGACGCGATCGACGTCGGGGATTTCCGAGCTGCACAGCCGCATCGCATCGCCGGTGCACATCTGCTGCTGCTCGTCGGTGTAGGCATAGGACGCCGTGGTCAGCAGGCCGAGCGTGAACGCGGTTGCCGCCAGCAGTTTGCCGTGACGCAGCGTGGAAGCGGTGAAAGCCATGATGTCCCCCTTGTGGTGATCGCGCCGTTGCAGCGCGTCGTCGGGGGCCATCACTAGGGTGGCTCGGTTTCGGCAATTCTTCGTGCGCGCGGCAAAATGGTTTCGTCGCGCGCCGGTTTGTTTCGTTAACCACACGCCGACGCGCGGCGTCAGCGCCTACGGCGTCGCCGTCGCCGGAGCCCCCTCGAGCTCGAGCACGGCCTCGCGCTGGGCCTCGGGCATGGCGCGGATGCGGCGCCTGGCAGTGAGGCGGATCGCGGCAAAGCCGCCGAGGAACACCACGATCTTGCTCACGATGCCGAAGATCGGCATCACCACAGCCCATGTCGTGATCTCGCAAGTCAGCGCGACGAAGGCATTCACGGCGGCGGAGGTGAACATCAGGGCTGCCCAGGCGTAGCCGACCATGATGGCGACATCGGGCACCACGGTCTGTGCGATCTCGGGCAGATAGCGGTTGAGCCAGCCGGGCTTCAGCATCACGACGCCGACGATTGCGTAGATCACGCTCGGCTTGAACAGCACGAAGCGCGGATCGTTCGTGAGTAAGGTCGCGGTGCCGGCGGTGACGACCAGGAACAGGCTCAGCCATTCCATGGTGTCGATCCGCCTGCCGCGCACCATCTGGATGCCGATCTGCGTGACGCCGAAGGCGATGCCGATACCGACCGAGAGCGCGGTGTTGTGCGTCAGCAGGAACAGAACAAGAAAGACAAGGGTCGACGCCAGGTCGAGCGCCAGCAACCTTGCCGCGGTGAAAAAATGCTTCATCGGCCGTCGAACTCCGCTTGCCAGATCATGTCACACCATGGCGCGATCCGCGCCGGTGTCGGCACAGCTAGGCAGATCGTGGGGCCGCAAGCCTATCGATTTCTGAAATCGAGGAGCGAATTCTCACTCAGACCGAGCGATTTCCGCAGCTTCCGTGGTTTGCGCGGCCGTCGCCCGGCGCCGAAACTCGGTCGGCGTCAGCCCGGTGTCCGCCTTGAAGGCGCGGTTGAACGGCGCCAGCGACTGGAACCCGGCATCGAGCGCAATCGTCAGCACCGGCACCTCGGCCTGGCCGGCATCTGCGAGCGCCGCCTTGGCCTCGTCGAGCCGGTAGCGGTTGAGGAAGGCGTTGAAGTTGCGGTGGCCGAGCCCGTCATTGATCAGGGTCCGCAGTCGGTATTCCGGCATGCCGAGCTTGACCGCCAAGACGCCGATGGTCAGTCCCTCCTGCCGGTAGGTCCGCTCGGTCGCCATCAGATGCTTGAGGTGATTGAGCGCGGCCTGGCTTGAGGCAGGCGGCCCGGCATTCGCGAGCGAACGCGCGGCGACCGGTGTGGGCTGGCCCCTTCCGCCGGCGCCGGCAACCGCCGGCTGGCTCTCGGGCGGATCGAACAGCATCATCCAGATCGCGATCAGCGCGAACGCGGCAAGGGCGAGCGCGGCGCTGAGGCTGATGGAACGGGTCGGAATCGCGGCGAGCCCGGCCGCGGCGGCGAACATCATCTGAAGGCCGATGCCGATCAGCAGCGCGATCCGGATCCGGCCGCGTGCCGTCGTCGCGGCGGTGCGCCATCCCTTCGGAATTTGCGCGATCCCGAGCCCGGCGAAGCCGATCGTCGCCAGCGCCAGGGCGCGGCCGCACAGCCCGGCGAGATCGGGCCAGACGGTCCAGCAATTGTGGCTCACGACGCCAAGGCCGGCGACCAGCGTCCACACCGCCGCGTGCCAGGGCCGCAGGGTAAACCGCTCGTCGAACATCGCGCGCGCCCACAGCCAGAAAATCACCGGCGAACCCATCGCGAAGGCGATGAACGGAGAGCTCCAGCCGAATGACGCTGCAGGAAAGAACGGTGCGGTGGTGATCGCGTAGGCCGCGCCGGCTATGCCCATCGCGGCGCCGAGATGCGCAGCGCGATGCACCGCCGCGTAACGCAGCAGCAGCACCGCGCAAACCACCAGGAACAGCGCGACCACCGCGCCGCGGAGACCGAGTTCAAGAGCCGTCATCGCCATCGCAAGCCGCCCGCAGGTTCGATTCAACCTCGACACTGCGACGCTTATAGCGCGTCCGGCCATCGACATGAAGCGACCGCCGGGCGGGTGCGAAATGTGATTCACCTTTCGTCATGGTCGGGCTCGTCCCGGCCATCCACGTCTTTCTTGCTGATTGGCGCAAAGACGTGGATGCCCGGCACAAGGCCGGGCATGACGGAAAACAATTCAGATACCGAAGATTGGCGTGCTAGCTGACCCGCTTCCAGGTCTGGCCGCCGCAGAACATGCCGCCGAAGGCGCAGCCCTGCACGCGCATCGCATTCGGGCCCTTCATCGCGATCGTCGAGTCGTAGTTGCGGCCGGAGTCGGGATCGTGGATGCGGCCGCTCCACTTGCTGCCGTCGGGCTTCATGTTGATCAGGATGCGTTCGTTACTCTTCATCGAATAGCCGCACAGATTGTCGCCGCAGGCTTCGACGCGGACATTGCCCTTGTTCTCTTCGGTGGCCCAGACGCCGATCGGTCCGGTCGGCGCCGGTGAGGGCGCGACGGCAACCGGAGCGGCTTGCGGCTGCGGCGCAGGCTGTGCGGCAACCGGGGCAGGCGC
>DASVOL010000359.1:0-2282 GCA_036383375.1 Bradyrhizobium sp.
TACGGCCAGATGGTCGACTTGGCACAGCAGGGCGTGGAATTGAGGCAGCGCGACGTCGATCGCAAGCAGGCGCTGGTCAACCAGAAGGTCGGCTCCCAGCTCGACCTCGACAACTCCGCCACCAGCCTCGTCACCGCCGGCGCGCAGATGCAATTCGTCAAGCAAAACCTCTCGAACGCCAAGGCGCAACTGCTCGGCAACCCCGACCTGCCGATGGCGGAGTTTCCGCCCTACGCGCAGGCCAAGGCGCAACTCGACATGGCCCAGCGCAACCTCGACCACACCGTGCTGCGCGCGCCAATGGCGGGCGTCGCGACCCAGGTCGAGCAGATCCAGCTCGGCCGCTACGTTGCCGCGGGCACGCCGGTGTTTTCGGTCATCGACATTGCCAATCCCTGGGTCGACGCCAATCCCAAGGCGAGCGACTTCACCTACGTCGTCGAAGGACAGCCGGTCACGCTCGATGTCGACGCGTTCCCCAACCACGTGTTCAAGGGCTATGTCGGCTCGCTCTCGCCAGGCACCGGCGCGCAATTCGCGATCCTGCCGCCGCAGAATGCGACCGGCAATTTCGTGAAAGTGGTGCAGCGCGTGCCCGTGCGGATCTATTTCGACAAGGACGATGCGTTCGTAAAGAAGCTGAAGGCCGGCATGAGCGTCTATGCCACCATCGACACCGGCCACAAGCGTTCGCTCGCGGCCCTGCTCGGTTTCGCCCCCGCTTCAGCCACGAAGGACTAGACAGCGATGTCGCCGACCACGGTGCCAGCACCCTCCATGGTTCCGGGCTTGCGCCGGAACATGGTGACGATCTGCGCCATGACGGCGACCATCATGCAGGCGCTCGATACCACCATCGCCAATGTCGCGCTGCCCTACATGCAGGGCTCGCTGTCGGCCTCGCAGGACCAGATCAACTGGGTCTTGACCTCCTACATCGTCGCGGCAGCGATCATGACCGCGCCGGTCGGCTGGATCGCCAACCGGTTCGGCCGCAAGCGCATCTTCATCCTGTGTTCGGGCGGCTTCACCCTCGCCTCGGTGCTGTGCGGCCTGGCGCAGGACATCAACCAGATGGTGCTGTTCCGCCTGCTGCAGGGCGTGTTCGGCGCGGCGCTGGTGCCGCTGTCGCAGGCGGTGATGCTCGATTCCTACGCGCTGCATGAGCGCGCCAAGGCGATGTCGATCTGGGGCATGGGCGTGATGATGGGTCCGATCATGGGCCCCTCGCTCGGTGCCTGGCTGACCGAGACCTATTCCTGGCACTGGGTGTTCTTCGTCAACCTGCCGTTCGGCTTGTTCACGGTGCTCGGCCTGATCGTCTTCATGGACGAGACCAGAAAGGACCACGCGCTGCGCTTCGACTGGTTCGGCTTCGGCGCGCTCGCGGTCGCGATCGGCGCGCTGCAGCTCGCGCTGGACCGCGGCGAGCAGCTCGGCTGGCTGGAATCCAACGAGATCATGATCGAGTTCATCGTGGCGGCGGTCGGCGCCTACTTCTTCTTCGCCCATTCGCTGACCACCGACAAGCCGTTCATCCAGTTCGCGATCTTCAAGGACCGCAATTTCCTCGGCGGTGTCGTGTTCATGACGGTGATGGGTCTCGTGCTGTATTCGACCATGGCGCTGTCCTCGCCCTATCTGCAGAACGTGGTCGGCTATCCGATCATCACCGCCGGCCTGTTGCTGGCGACCCGCGGCGCCGGCACCTTCGTCGCGATGATGCTGGTCGGCCGCCTGATGCGCTACATCGAGGCGCGGACGCTGATCGTCTCCGGCCTGGCACTGACCGCGGCGTCGCTGTTCCAGATGACCGGCTGGACCGATATGACCCAGGCAAGAGAGATCATCATCGTCAGCGTGATCCAGGGCTTTGGCTTCGGCCTCGTGTTCGTGCCGCTGTCGACGGTGGCGTTCCTGACGCTGCCGAACCAGCTGCGTACCGACGGCACCTCGATGCTGACGCTGTTCCGCAACGTCGCAAGCTCGGTCGGCATCTCGATCGTGATCGCGCAGCTCACCGAGGGCGGACGGCGGATCTACGCAAAGCTGTCGGAGCAGATCAATCCGTTCAACCACGCGCTGCAGATGCCCGACGTATCGGGCATGATCAACCTCAACACCGATGCCGGCCGCGCGCTCGCCGACAAGATGGTGGCGGCGCAGTCGCAGATCATCGCGTTCTCGCACGACTACCAGCTGGTGATGCTGTTCATCCTGGTCTCGATCCCGCTCGCGCTGATGATCGGCTCGACCAAGGCCACGCTGCGCGCGCAGTCGGC
>DASVOL010000360.1:0-12169 GCA_036383375.1 Bradyrhizobium sp.
TTGTAGTCGATCCACACCGACAGGAAATCGCGCCACCGCTTGTCCTGTTCGCGCCGCACCGCCGTGCCGCTCGCGATCGTCACCGAGGGCGAGGCCAGGATCTTGTAGGTGCCGAGGTTCGGGTTCTTGGCGATCGCGGTCAACCCGAGCACCAGCGCGTTGACGACGCAATCGACGCGGCCCGACGACATTTCCAGCATCACCTCGTCGCGCGACTTCAGTGACTTGATGGTGGCGTTCGGCGCGAAGCGCCGCGCCACGGCCTCGTTGGCCGAGCCGACGTCAACCGCGATCTTGACCTCGGGCTTGTTGATGTCGGCCCAGGTCTTGGCCTCCAGGCCCTTCTTCAGCATCGCGCCGAACGGATGCGGGAACACCAGATTGGTGAAATCCACCACCAGCGCCCGCTGCGGCGTGGGATTGAGCGCAAAGCCGAGGTCGATCTTGTTGGCCTGCAGATCGAGGATTGAATTGCCATAGGTCGACTCGACATATTCCAGCTTGACGTCCAGCAGCTTGGCCAAATCGTTGGCCATCTCGATCGAGAAGCCGGACCAGGTGCCGGTGGCGAGGTCCTTGTTGAAATAGGGCAGCTCGCCCGGCAGCACCGCGATCCGCAGCACCTTGTTGGCCCTGATCCGGTCGAGCGTGTTGTCGGCTGTCGTCTGCGCCGAGGCCGGGGTGGCCATGGCGGCCGCGAGCGCCGCGCCGCTGCCGATCCCGAGCGCATAGCGCAGCGCGTCGCGGCGGTCTTCGGAAATTGTGATGTCGTCGGATTGAGTCAAGCGGGCCTCCCTGCACCAGATCGGCGAAGCCTAGCGTCGGGTTCCGGTGCCAGCAAGGGCGCACACCTGCGCCATTGGTAGGCGTGGCGGAGGGGAGATGCCTATCTCTTCAGCTCGCCCAGCTTGCGGCAGGCTAATCGCATCCAGCCTGCCTCCGCAGGGGCGCCCTGCCAAAATATCGAAAACAACCCCATGCACAGTAGCCGGAGGCGTACCTGCATTCGACGCGCCAACTTGACACGTCGGGCAAATCAGTGGCACTATTCTATTATTCCGAAATAGCGCGGACGTGTTTCCCCTTTCCCCGAAGTAACGGGGTGAGGGGAAACGACCAGCATCAATACCGTCCCGGCACGTACATCTCCGGCGGGATCGGGCCGCGGTGATAGTCGGGGTTGCGCACCCGCGGCGGCAGCACCACCGGTTGGTGGGTGACCTGCTGATAGGGGATCTGGCCCAACAGATGCGAGATGCAGTTGAGCCGGGCGCGCTTCTTGTCGACGGCATCGACGATCCACCACGGCGAGTCCGGCAGGTGGGTGCGCTCCAGCATCGTTTCCTTGGCCTTGGTGTAGAGCTCCCAGCGGGTGCGCGCCTCGACATCCATCGGGCTCAGCTTCCACTGCTTCAGCGGATCGTGGATCCGCATCGAGAAGCGAAACGCCTGTTCCTCGTCCGTGATCGAGAACCAGTATTTCAGCAGGATGGTGCCGGAGCGGATCAGCATGCGCTCGAATTCCGGCACCGATTTGAAGAACTCCTCATACTGTTCGTCGGTGCAGAACCCCATCACCTTCTCGACGCCGGCGCGGTTGTACCAGCTGCGGTCGAACAGCACGATCTCGCCGCCGGCCGGCAGGTGCGAGACATAGCGCTGGAAGTACCATTGCGTGCGTTCGCGCTCGTTCGGCGCCGGCAGCGCCGCGACGCGGCAGATGCGCGGGTTGAGCCGCTGGGTGATGCGCTTGATGACGCCGCCCTTGCCGGCGGAATCACGGCCTTCGAACAGCACCACGACCTTCTGCTTCTCGTGCTGCACCCAGTCCTGCAGCTTGACCAGTTCGCCCTGCAGCCGCAGCAATTCGCGGAAGTAGACCTTGCGGTCGATCGACGGCTGTCGGTCGGCGCCGTCGTGGTCGAGCTCGTCGAGCCTCATGTCGTCGAGCTCGAGCTCGAGTTCCTCGTCGAGGCTGTCGGCCATCTCCTGATGGATGCGGGCGCGCAAGGCTTCATCTCGGGTGGCTTCGTCGGTGAGGTCGGAGGCGGTCATGAAGGTCCGTCTTTCAGTATGTTAGATGGATCGACGGGAGCATTGACGGGCGATGTTACCCCTCTATGACAACGGCATGACCGCTGTTTCACGCAAGCGCGCGGACTGTGCTAACAAGCGCTGACAAGATCAAAAAGGAGACGCCGATGATTTCGCTCACGCCAAAAGACGTCCTGCCGGAGGACGGCACCGCCGGCACGCTGGTCGGACGGGTCTGGCTGCCGCAGGCGGGCGGACCGGCCGTGGTCGCGGTGCGGAGTGACGGCGTGTTCGACGTCACCGCGCGCTTCTCCACCGTGAGCGCGCTGTGCGAGGAGGCCGATCCCGCCGCCGCCTTGCGCGGCACGCGCGGCGAGCGGATCGGCGATTTCGAGGCCATCCTCGCCAACACGCCGCCCGACGGCCGCGACGCGACAAAGCCGCATCTGCTCGCGCCGGTCGATTTGCAGGTGCTGAAAGCCGCCGGCGTCACCTTCGCGATCTCGATGCTGGAGCGCGTGATCGAAGAGCGCGCGCGCGGCAATCCGTCGTCGGCGGAGGCGATCCGCAAGGAGGTGGTGCGCCTCGTCGGCGACGATCTCTCCAAGCTGAAGCCGGGCTCCGAGCCGGCGATGCGGTTGAAGCAGGTGCTGATCGACCAGAACGCCTGGAGCCAGTATCTGGAGGTCGGCATCGGCCCCGATGCCGAAGTGTTCACCAAGGCGCCGACATTGTCGTCGGTCGGCACCGGCATGGATGCCGGGCTGCATCCGAAATCGACCTGGAACAATCCGGAGCCGGAGGTTGTGCTCATCGTCTCCGGCGCCGGCAAGATCGTCGGCGCCGCGCTCGGCAACGACGTCAACCTACGCGATTTCGAGGGCCGCTCGGCGCTGTTGCTGTCGAAGGCCAAGGACAACAACGCCTCCTGCGCGATCGGTCCCTTGCTGCGGCTGTTCGACGGGACCTTCTCGCTCGACGACGTCAGGAAGATGGACGTCGGCCTCACCGTGAAGGGCGCCGACAACTTCGTGCTCGAGGGTCATTCCTCGATCAGCAAGATCAGCCGCGATCCGACCGATCTGGTCGCCCAGACCATCGGGCCCGTGCATCAGTATCCCGATGGATTCGCGCTGTTCCTCGGCACGATGTTCGCGCCGGTGAAGGACCGCGACACCAAGGGTGAGGGCTTCACTCACAAGCGCGACGACATCGTCACTATCGCAGCGCCGCAGCTCGGCAAGCTCGTCAACCGCATGCGGGGCAGCGACGAATGCGAGCCCTGGACCTTCGGCGTTGGCGCGCTGATGAAGAACCTCGCGCAGCGCAAGGTGCTGTGAGGATGAGCGCTTCGCGTAGGGTGGGTTAGCCAACGGGTCCGCCCGAAGGGCGGCCCGATGATAAACTCCGCGTAACCCACCTCTCTTGCCGCGCGACACGGTGGGTTACGCCTTCTAACCCACCCTACGCATCGCTGGATGTCGAGCGATTGGTAACGATGCGCAGTCAGGATGTGCCACCATTTCGCGGTCGCCGCCGGCGTTGTCGAACATGTTCAGAAACCTGCGCGGCAGATCGATCGCGTGCTGCAACTTGAGGGCGCGCGGGTGCACGAAATTCGGAGCGACCGCTTGTCGCGCCGTTATGTGATCTAGTTCATCCTCGTTCGTGCTGTTCCGCTTCAGCATATTGGCTCGACGCGAACAGAAGGAGTCGCGGATATGAGCGAGCAGCCATCAAATGGAATGCCCGAATGGCTCACGACCGACATGCTGGTGATCGCGGTTTCGCTGGCAATCATCGTGATCGGCATATGGATCGCGCCGTAGCCCGGTTGCTCCGGCTGGTTGCCCCGCCGAGATGCCAGGGGTTGGTATCCGGCAAAGCGCGTGAGGCGATCGCGCGCCTCACAAGCCCATCATCCGGAAGATCATGCCTCCGATATAGGGGCCGTGATGGTGATGACGGCGATGATGGGTTCGCGGCGGTTCGTCGCCGCCAGCGGCCGCCATCGCGCTCCTGCCGCCGTTCTGCTCGGGGCCGATCGCATCGAAAGCGGCCTTCTGCTCGTCGCTGAGCGCGCTGTAGAAGCCATCCAGAGCCGGACGCACTGTGCCGATCGCCTGAAGCATGGAATCCAATCTGGCTTCGACCGCCGCAAGGCGTGCCGGCGGCGTGCGCGCGTCGACGGGCGGGCAGGACGATTTCAAGGTGTCCTCGGCTTTCGTTGCCGCATCCCGCAAGGCATCGAGGCTCGCCCGCTGTGCGTCGGTCGGCTTGACATCGCGCTCGATGATCTCGCCGGGCCATGCAATGGGGGCGGGCTGCGTCGTACTGCAACTGCTGTTGTCCGCCGTCACCTCGCGCTGGCCGCGGTGCTGATCTGCCACCAGCGCGGTCACCTTCGCTTTCTGATCGTCGCTGAGCAGCCCGTAGAATTTGTCCAGCGCGGGCTGAAGAATGCCGACCGCGTCGCGCATGGCCTGGAGACGCTGCTGCATCGCCGCGAGGCGACTCGGCGCGGTCAACGGCACGTCCCTGGGGCATGAATTGAGAATGGTCGCGGATGCCTTCTGCGATGTGCCGGCGAGGTCGTCGAGCGCCGCGCTCTGCTCCGCATTGGGCTGTATGGCGCTGCGGAATTGATCGATCGGGAAGCCCGCGATATCGCTCCTGTCGCTGCCGCACATGTCGGCTAGGGCCGTGGTTTGACCGGCGGTGCGCGATCGACGCGTGACCGGCGGCCGCGGACCGGCATAACCGGGCAGGTAGTAGGCATAGCCGCTCAAGGCATCGTAGTCGTACGGAGCGAACAGGCCGGCATAGAGATCGCCATAGCCGTAATCCCAGAAGTACGGGTCGTAGCCCCAGCCCCACCAGGCGTAGTCATAGAGATCGTAATAGGCATAGGGCCAGAAGATCGGGCCGACCCAGCCATAGCCGCCGTTCGGATGGCGCCACCAGCCAACGCCACCCATGGCGGCTCCGGCGGCGGCCGTCGTGATTGCGGCGCGTGTCATCGGATTGCGCAAGCCGCCGGGCTGGCGCAGGGCGGCGCTGACCTGACGCGAGGTCAGCGCGTGTCCCACGGCGCTCGCATTGTGCCGCATCGCGGTCGGGGAGGCGGCATGACGGCCGGCGGCTACGCTCGGCGCGACGCGCGCGGCATGAGCGGCGGGCCGGAATTGGTTATGACGCGCGCCGGAGCTACCGCTGAATCTCGTGCCGCCTCTTGCCGCGGGATGAATGGTGTGAAAGCCGCCGCCACGCCCGCCGCTGGCATGAAATCCGCCACCGTGAAAACCGCCTCCGTGGAAGCCGCCTCCGCCCCCATGAAAGCCACCCCCGCCGCCATGAAATCCGCCCCCGCCGTGACCTCCACCGCCGTGACCGCCGCCACCATGACCTCCGCCGCCGCGAGCATAGGCGCTGCCTGCGAACAGCGCGGCCGATGCCGCGA
Organism: Bradyrhizobium sp.; assembly: GCA_036383375.1. GTDB lineage: Bacteria > Pseudomonadota > Alphaproteobacteria > Rhizobiales > Xanthobacteraceae > Bradyrhizobium. Next base: position 5,495 of record DASVOL010000360.1, read on the forward strand.
CTGCAAGGATCGCGGCGAACGTCAACACGGCGTGTTTGCTACGGGCGGCCCTCAGCATTTCTGCTCACCTCCGGATACTCAGTGATGCCTGAGATCAACATCGCAAGCCGCCGCCGGGTTCCCGCGGCGGTCCGGTCGCGGCGATTTAATTTGCAGCGCGGGATATGGGGGCGAAGGTGACGAATGCGAGCGCTTTGGCTTCGGCTGCGGCTGAAAAGCCTGGTGCAGGCTAGATGCGGGGGCGGTCGGCCAGCTCCTGTCTTTGAAAAATTCCCGCCTGGTCCGGAGCGAAAGACCAGGCGGGACGATGAGTTTCAGCCCTTGTGATGGGTCTGTTGCAGTCCGTAGACCGGCGTCGGAATGCCTTCCAGGCGCGCCTTCAACTGAAGCGCCAGGTAGTGCGAGTAGTGACGCGACTGATGCAGGTTGCCGCCGTGAAACCACATCGCTTCCTGCTGCGTCGGCTTCCACATGTTGCGCTGCTCGCCTTCCCAGGGGCCGGGATCCTTCGGTGTATCCGAGCCGAGACCCCAGACCTTGCCGACCTTGTCGGCGGTCGCCTGGTTGACGAGGTCGGCGACCCAGCCGTTCATCGAGCCGTAGCCGGTCGCGTAGACGATCACGTCGGCGGGGACCTCGCGTCCGTTGTCGAGCTTGACGCCGCCTGCCGTGATCTCCTCGACCTGACCGCCGACCAGCTTGATCTTGCCGTCGATGATCAGTTGCGAAGCGCCGATGTCGATGTAGTAGCCCGATCCGCGCCGCAGGTACTTCATGAACAGGCCGGAATCGTCGGTGCCGAAGTCGAGATTGAATCCGGCTTTCTCCAGCGCGGCATAGAAATCGGCGTCCATCTCGCGGATCTTGTCGTAGACCGGTTTCTGGAAGGTATGGAGGATTCGGTACGGCAGCGAGGCGAAGATCAGATCCGCCTTCGCCGTTGTCACGCCGGCCTTCACCGCGCGCTCCGAATAGAGATCGCCGAGGCCGACCTCCATGAGCGGCGCGGATCGGACGATGTGCGTGGAGGAGCGCTGCACCATGGTGACGTCGACACCGTTCTCGTAAAGCGCGGCGCAGATGTCATGCGCCGAGTTGTTCGATCCGATGACGACGACCTTCTTGCCCTTGTAGCAGTCCGGCCCCGGATGCTGCGAGGAATGGTGCTGCTCGCCCTTGAACTGGTCTATGCCCTTGAACTTCGGGATGTTCGGCTTGCCGGACATGCCGGTGGCAAACACCAGCTGCTTCGGCTTCAGCACGATCTCCTCGCCGTCGCGATCGACGACGACATTCCACTCCCTGGTCGCCTCATCGAAGGACGCACGCTTCGCCGTCGTTCGGGTCCAGTAATTCAGCTCCATCACCTTGGTGTAGAACTCGAGCCAGTCGCCGATCTTGTCCTTGGGCGAGAACACCGGCCAGTTCTTCGGGAAGTCGATATAGGGCAAATGGTCGTACCAGACCGGATCGTGCAGGCAGAGCGACTTGTAGCGCTTGCGCCAGCTGTCGCCGGGCCGGTCGTTCTTCTCGATGATGATGGTCGGCACGTTGAGCTGGCGCAGCCGCGCGCCGAGCGCGATGCCGCCCTGGCCGCCGCCGATGATCACCACATAGGGTTGCGTCGTGTAGCCGAGGGAGCGGGCTTCCTCCTCGCGCTCCTCCTTCCAGCTCTTGGCGCCGGCATTGACGCCGTGCTTGGCGCCGAGCGGTCGGGTGAGGCCGGATTTCTCCTCATGCCCCTTCAGCTCGGCCATCGTGGTCAGCAGCGTCCAGATCAGGCCGTCGCGGAAGCGGACCAGACCGTATCCGCGGGCGACGTCGGTCTCGAAGCTGATCCAGGCCTCCAGGATGCCGTCGGCTTCGCTGGCGGTCTCACCTTCCGCAACGCGCCAATGGCGCGGCTTGGCCGTCTTGAGGGTGTGGGTGAGCAGATCGCGAACCCCGTCGCGGCCTTCGACCGTCTTGATGTTCCAGGTGAAGGTGACGAGATCGCGCCAGTAGCAGTCGGTCGCAAACAGCGCGACAGCGGCGTCGATGTCGCCCTCCTCGAGTGCCTTGCCAAACCGGCTGAGCAGAACTTCAGCCTTGGCGTTCGCAGTGGTGTCCAGCATGCATTTCCTCCTCTTGGTGATTACGCCGGCGATCGACGATCGCGGCGTTCGGCCAAGGGAGCGCAAGCTGCATGCCAAGGGGGCTGGGCGAGCAGGTCTCATGAAATCAAGGATTTACGGACGCGTCGGCGTATCGCGCAGCGTGGCAGCGCCACAGCTGTGGCGCCACAGCTGCCACAGGTGCGTCAGCTCCGTTTCAGGCGACGGAGGCGGCGATGGATGGTCGATCGGTCGACACCGAGCTGGCGTGCGAGTTCGGAGACATTGCCACCACAGGCGGCGAGTTCTGTGGCGAGATCATCGCCTGCCGATGCCGTCGGCTCCGCAGGATTGCGCAGTGTCTCGGGCAAGTCCTCCGGCGTGATCTCCGATCCGTCCGCGAGAGCTGCGGCAACGCGGAGCGTGTTGGCGAGCTCGCGCAGGTTGCCCGGCCAGGGATGGCGGCGCAGCGCCATGCGTGCGGCGGGCGAGAGCCGGATGGTGCGGCCTTCGTCGGCGCCGATCCGGCCAAGCAGATGATCGACGAGGCCGTCGAGATCCTGTCGTTCGCGCAACGCCGGCAACATCAACGTCGCAGCATTGAGACGGAAGAACAGGTCGCGACGGAAACGGCCGTCGGCGACGAGCTGATCGAGGCGGTGATGCGAGGCCGAGATCAGGCGGAAGCTGACCGGCTTCGGCCGGTGCGCACCGACCGGCGTGATCTCGCCCTCGGACAGCACGCGAAGCAGCCGCGCCTGCAGCCCGATCGGCATGTCGCCGATCTCGTCGAGGAACAGGGTGCCGCCGTCGGCGGCCTCGATCAGGCCGACCTTGCCGCGCGGTGCGGCACCGGTAAATGCGCCGCTCGCATAGCCGAACAGTTCGGATTCGATTAGCGCTTCGGGGATGGCGGCGCAGTTCACCGCAACGAAGCGTCCGGGGGTAGGGCGGATGTCGTGAATGGCGCGGGCGAGGAATTCCTTGCCGGCGCCGGTCTCGCCCTGAATCAGGATCGGCACATCCCGTGGCGCGAGCTTGGACGCCCGCAATTGCACCGCTTCCATGGCGGCATCGCCAAAGCTCAGTTCACGCAACGGGCGGGGAATGCGATCGGCGGCGGGCAGGCCGCGCGTGCGCGTGACCGGCGCGATCGCGCCGGCGAACAGCATCACGCCGGAACGGGTCCGGATCACGCGTTCCCGGTCAGCCCGGCTGCGGGTGAAGCGCGGCAGGTCGTCGACGTCGATGTCGAACAATTGCGAGATCGGCGTGCCGATCACGCTGCGCGTGGCGCCGGGCTGGGGATCGAACATGCGCGCGAGCGCGCGGAAGCCGCCATGCGTGAGGCCGGAGATGCGGCCGTTGGCGTCGACGGCGATCGCCGCCTCGGGGTCGACGTCGAGAAAATCGGGCGAACGGGAAATCCTCAGGATCCAGTCGTGCCGTGTCCGTGCCATCAGGTTGGCGAGCTCGATCCGCCGGGCCGTGGTGGTGACGAGATGCAGGGCCAGATGCTGGCTCGCCTTGACCGTCGGCGAGCGCAATTGCGAGATGTCGAGCACGGCGGTCAGGTCGCCAAGCGTGTCGAAGATCGGCGCCGCCGTGCATGTCAGGCCGATGTGGCTGGTGTCGAAATGGTCGTCCTGATGGATGATGACCGGATCGCCCGAGACGATGCAGGCGCCGACGGCGCAGGTGCCGGCCCGGTTCTCGGACCATTCCGAGCCGAGATAGAGGCCCGCGCGGCGCAGTTGGTTGTCGAAGGTCGGGTCGCCCATGAAATCGACCGTGACGCCGCGGGCATCGGAGAGGAGAAGCACATAGTGCTGGTCCATGACGTGGCGGAACAGGCCCTCGACCGCCGAGCGGCCGATCCGGATCAACTCGTCCGACTGCTCGCGATGCTCCTTCAATTGGGTCGCAGGCACGATATAGGCTTCCTGCGCATGGGCCGGATCGAGACGATAATCGTTCAGGCACCGGAGCCACGACTGGACCACGGGCGCGTCGCGACGGCTGCCCTTGCCCAGGGCGACATGCGCAATTTCCTCGACATGCGAGCGGGCCGAGATCATCCGATTTCCTCCCGGCCGGTTGCCCTCCGCCCGTCACGTCCGGGTGGCTTGGTCGCTGTGGCCGTGCGTTGTGGCGGGATCTTTCGAGCGTCCCATGCCAGCAAGTCTAGTATCGCCCGGGATGCCGCGCCAAACAAATCGACGCAATTCGAGGCTTGACTTGTCGCGGCTCGACTTGGGTCCGTTCTGTTGCGCCGGGCTGCACCCCGGCTCGACCGGGCGATCCAGTACGCCGCGGCTTCTCGGATCAAGCATAGGCGTTTCTGGGATACTGGATCACCCGCCCTCGCGGTGATGACACCGCGTGGTTTGGCAACTTGAATCGCAGCCCACCCTCATCGTCGTCCCGGCGAAGGCCGGGACGACGATGTACATTTTGGCGCGACCACCACTCAGATGCGAGCAGTCCTACACCGGCAGCGCCGTCGAATACTTCACCTGGCTCAGCGCAAAGCTCGACTCGATCGAGGCGATGCCGTCGAGCCGGGTCAGCTTGTTCTTCAGGAACGCTTCATAGGAGGAGAGGTCGGCGGCGACGACGCGCAAGAGATAGTCGCGGTTGCCGGTCATCAGATAGCATTCGAGCACCTCGTCCCATTTCGAGATCGCGCGCGCGAAGCGGTTGAGGTCTTCCTCCTTCTGCCGTGCGAGCTTGATCGAGATGAAGACCGAGACATGCAGCCCGAGCAATTTCTGGTCCACGGTCGCGATGTAGCGGGAGATCACGCCGCGCTCCTCGAGCAGCTTGACCCGGCGGTGGCACGGCGACACCGACAGCCCGACCTTGTCGGCGAGCTCCTGCATGGTCATGCGGCTGTCGGTCTGGAGCAGACTCAGGATCTTGCGGTCGATGGCGTCGAGGGCAGGCATTGGGATGAACTCGTTAGTTGAGGCCGGATCGTGGGAATTTATCCCAATTTTTCCTGTGCTGTCGCGTGGAATTGAGATTTTCGGCGGTCGCCGCGGCAGTAACATCCGACATATTCGCCCGGAGCACCGTTATGGGAATCGCGCCTGAACGCCTCGACATGCTCACAGCCCTGGCCCGCAAGGTGCTGTGGCTGTCGTCGTGGACCATCCACCACGCCAACCATGTGCGGCCATCTGCCGACGGGCTGAAAGTCGGCGGCCATCAGGCTTCGTCGGCCTCGCTCGCCAACATCATGTCGGCGCTTTATTTCTCGGTGCTGCGCCCGCAGGACCGCGTCGCGGTGAAGCCGCATGCGAGCCCGGTGTTCCACGCGATCCAGTATCTGTTCGGCCTCCAGACCCGCGACAAGCTGGAGAACTTCCGCGGCTACAAGGGCGCGCAGTCCTATCCCTCGCGCACCAAGGACACGGACGACGTCGATTTCTCCACCGGCTCGGTCGGGCTCGGCGTGGCGCAGACGCTGTTCGCCTCGCTGGTGCAGGACTATGTCAAGGCGCATGGCTGGATGGGCGACCGGCCCGAGGGCCGCATGATCGCGCTGGTCGGCGACGCTGAGATGGACGAGGGCAACATCTTCGAGGCGCTGCTCGAGGGCTGGAAGCACGGCCTGCGCAACACCTGGTGGGTGGTCGACTACAACAGGCAGTCGCTCGACGCCGTGGTGCGCGAGGGGCTGTGGGCCAAGTTCGAGACCATGTTCCGCAATTTCGGCTGGGACGTGGTGATCGTGAAGTATGGCAAGCTGATGCTCGAGGCGTTCGCCGAGCCGGGCGGCGAGGCGCTGCGGCGCTGGATCGACAATTGCCCGAACCAGATGTACGCGGCGCTCTGCTTCCAGGGCGGCGCGGCATTCCGCAAGCATCTGCGCGACGATATCGGCGACCAGGGCGACGTGTCGGCGCTGATCGAGCGCCGCAGTGACGACGAGTTGCTGGCGCTGATGTCGAACCTCGGCGGCCACGACATGGCGAGCATGATCGAGGCCTTCGAGGCGATCGATCATGATCGGCCGGTGTGCTTCATCGCCTACACCATCAAGGGCGTCGGTCTGCCGATGCAGGGCCACAAGGACAACCACGCCGGCCTGATGACCGTGGCGCAGATGGAGAAGTGGCGCGCCGCGCAGAATATCCGCACCGGCCACGAGTGGGACAAGTTCGAGGGCCTGTCGCAAGAGCCCGCAAATCTCGAGGCTTACCTCGCCGCCGCGCCGTTCAACCGCGAAGGACGCCGCCGGCTCTCGGCGCCTGAAATCGACGTGCCGGAGCGACTGGCCTTCAAGGCCTCCGCGCAGATGTCGACGCAGCAGGGCTTTGGCCTCGTGCTGCATGAGCTCGCGCGCGGCGACAGCGAGCTTGCGTCGCGCATCGTCACCGTCTCGCCCGACGTCACGGTGTCGACCAATCTCGGCGCCTGGGTCAACCGCCGCGGGCTGTTCGCGAAGGCGGAGAACCACGACCTGTTCCGGCAGGAGAAGATCCCGTCAGCCTACACCTGGGAATATTCGCCGAAGGGCCAGCACCTCGAACTCGGCATCGCCGAGATGAACCTGTTCATCATGCTCTCCGCGCTC
>DASVOL010000361.1:0-7587 GCA_036383375.1 Bradyrhizobium sp.
ATCAAGCGCTCGCTGGCCTCGGGCTATGCCGGCATCGACAATCCGCTGTTCTACCGCGACAACACCATGATGCTGCTCGGCGACGCCAAGAAGGTCACCGAGAACATCGTCAAGGCGATGTAGGGCAGGCGGCGGATGGCGCTGAACCGGGAGTGGCATCGAGACCATCGCATGCCGCCTCGGGCCACGCGCGAGCAGCGCATCAAGTGGCATGTCGCGCATGCGGCGGCGTGCGCGTGCCGGCCGGTCCCCGACAGCATCAAGGTTGACGTCGAGAAGCAGCGGAAGCTCCGCGGCAAGACATAGCTGCGGTACCGATCATGGGGCTGGCACTCGCAATCCTGAAATGGCTCGTGATCGCCGCGGTCGTCATCTATCTCGGCGGGCTGGTGGCGCTGTACGTCAAGCAGCGCGAATTGCTGTTTCCGATCCCGCCGGTCGGGCGGACGGCGCCCGTAGCTGCAGGCCTTCCCGAAGCAGAGGAGCATGTCCTCACCACTGATGATGGCGAGAAGGTCATCGTCTGGCATGTGCCGGCGAAGCCGGGCCGGCCGGTCGTGCTGTTCTTTCCGGGCAATGGCGATTTCCTGGCCGGCCGTGTGGCGCGCTTCAAGGCCATCACGGCCGACGGTACTGGGCTGGTCGCGCTGTCCTACCGGGGCTACGCCGGCTCGAGCGGATCTCCGAGCGAGCAGGGGCTGCTGCAGGACGCCGCGGCCGCTTACGCCTTCACCACCGCGCGCTACCGCGCCGAACAGATCGTGGCCTGGGGATTCTCCCTCGGCACCGGTGTTGCGGTCGCGCTTGCCGCCGAACATCCGGTCGGCAGGCTGATCCTGGAGGCACCCTATACCTCGACGGCCGACGTCGCCGGTGAGCATTTCTGGTTTGTGCCGATCAGCTTGCTGATGCGGGATCAATTCCACTCCGACCGGCGAATCACAGGCGTCACGGCGCCGCTCCTGATCATCCATGGCACCAACGATCCGGTGATCCCGATCGGTTTCGGCGAGCGGCTGTTCGGCCTCGCCCATGAGCCCAAGCAGTTCGTGCGCCTGCCCGGCGGCGGGCACGACGATCTCGATAATTTCGGTGCGATGGATCCCGCGCGGCGGTTTATCGAGGCCGCAAGAGGCTGACGGCGGCGATTGTCTGTCGCATAATCGGGGGGCAATGACGTGAGGGGACCCCCACAATGAGCGCACACGGACCGATGCCACGGTCGGCCTGGCTGTATCCCGTTCTGGCGGTGCTGTTGTTTGCCGCGGTCTCCGCCTCCGGCTACAGCTTCGCGCCATCGCCCGGTGGCTGGGCGTTCGCGGCCGTGCTGCTGGTGATTCTGTTCGGCACCGTGTTTGCGGCCGTCCACCACGCCGAGATGATCGCCGAGCGGATCGGCGAGCCGTTCGGCACACTGCTGCTGACGCTGGCGGTGACGATCATCGAGGTGGCGCTGATCTCGACCATCATGCTGGGCGACACCCCGGCGCCGACCCTCGCGCGTGACACCGTGTTTGCGGTGGTGATGATCGTCTGCAACGGTCTGGTCGGGCTCTGCATCTTCATCGGCGGCATCCGCTACCGCGAGCAGGATTTTCAGATCACCGGCGCCAATCTCTATCTCAGCGTGCTGTTCGTGCTCGCGACCATCACGCTCGACATGCCGAATTTCACGCTCACTGCCCCGGGCCCGATCTATTCCACGGCCCAGCTCGCCGTGATCAGCATCGTGACCCTGCTGCTCTATGCGGTGTTCCTGTACACCCAGACCATCCGCCACCGCGATTATTTCGTCAGCGGCGCCAATGAGGCGGCGGCGCATGGCGAGGTGATGTCGGACCGCGAGACCGCGATCAGCGTTGTCCTGCTGCTGGTGTCGCTGCTGGCGGTGGTGCTGCTGGCGAAGAAATTCTCGCTGGTGGTCGATGTCGTCACCGTCAAGATCGGCGCGCCGCCGGCCTTCGCCGGCCTGGTGGTTGCGGCGCTGATCCTGCTGCCGGAGAGCGTTGCCGCGGTGTCGGCGGCGCGCAAGAACGACCTGCAGAAGAGCATCAACCTCGCGCTCGGCTCCTCGATCGCCACCATCGGGCTGACGGTTCCCGCCGTGGCCCTTGCCGCCCATGTGCTCGACAAGGAACTGGTGCTCGGGCTCAGCAACCAGCATATGCTGATCCTGCTGCTCACCTTCATGGTCAGCATGCTCACCTTCGGAACCGGCCGCACCAACATCCTGTTCGGGCTCGTTCACATGGTGGTGTTCGCGGTGTTCGTGTTCATGGTTTTCGTGCCCTAGAGCACGATCCGCCCAAACAAGAAACTTGGAGAAGTGACGATGCTCAGCGCCAAATCGGATGTTCAGGTGGATACCGCGGAGGTCCGCGTGACCGAATGGCGGCTCGCGCCGGGCAGCGCCACCGGCCACCACACCCATGAGATGGACTACGTCATCGTTCCGATCACGGCAGGCGAAATGACGATCGTGGCGCCGAACGGCGAGCGCTCGAAGGCGCAGCTCGGGGCCGGCAGGTCCTATTTCCGCAAGGCCGGGGTCCAGCACGACGTGCTTAACGAGACGGCCAGCGAAATCGTGTTCCTCGAGGTCGAACTCAAGCCCTGACGCGGTGCAAATGCCCTGCAGAGAACCTTACAAGGAACCCTGCGCGCGCCGAATGGCAGGTCCGAGTCCGCGAGGCTGTGGAAATTCATAACCCGTTAACGGCTGCACGATGATCTAGAGGGCGGATGCGGCCTACGCAGGGGGCGCCTCCGCTGAAACCAAAGTGACACCAAAGGTGACGTCGGAACGGGGGTTTGCCACCGATCCGTCGCAGTTGATCCCTGAATGTGCCTCAAAGTTCCAGCATGAAATAACGGGGTGGGGAGTGGCAGGTCATGCTGAGTTACCTGAAGAAATTCGTGATGGACATCTTACCCTCGGTGGCAGCGACCATCATCGGGGCGTACATCGTCAATCACTACATCGTGGCCAAGCCGCAAGCGCCGGATGCCGCAGCCGTGACCGCCGCCGTGGATCCCAAGGCGGATCCGAAAGCCGCCGCCAAGCCCGCCGAGAAGTCCACCGTGGTCAGCAGCCTCCCGGAAGCCGGCGTGAAGGCCAAGGGCATGTCCGAGCGCACCCTGATCGAGCGGTCGGCGTCGGAGAAGGCCACCGTCACCGAGAAGCCCGCCGATCCCAAATCGGCTGATCCCAAATCCGCCGACACGAAAGCTGATGCGCCGGCCGAGACGGCCAGCATCTCCGCTGACGCGCGCCATCATCCGGCGCCGCCGAAGGCGGTCGCGAAGGCTGCGCCCGCCGCCGCGCCGGTCGAGACCGCGGTCACGCCGGAGGAAGCCCGCGACGCCAACGATCTTGCGCGTGCTGCCATCGAGCGGCTGCGCAAGGAGCGTCCGCAGGAGGCTGCGCGCACCCAGGACCCCGCGCGATCCCAGGACGCTCGCAGCAGCACCGATCTCGCCCGCCTGCCTGACCAGCAGCGTCCGGCGGCAGCCCCGGCGATCCGGCCGTTGCCGCCGCCGATCATGGTGTCGAACCCGTCCACCGACAATGCCGATCAATCCGCGCAGCCGCGTCCGCCCTACGCCGCCAATGCCCAGGATGCGAATCGGCTGACGCCGCCGGCCGACATTCCGGTCCCGGTGCTGCAGGCTCCGCTCGACCTGCGCGCCGACGCCGCCATGCCGGCGCCGAAGAACGAGCGCTCATCGGTGACCGACGACATGTTCTCCGGCATGAAGTCGATGTTCCACGCCGTCCTGCCGAAGTAACCCGCAGCTCTAGCCGCCGGTGCGCGCCAGCCCGCTGCGCGCGCTGCCGTCATTCGGCCGCAGCGCGAGCGCGCGATTGTAGGACGCCGCCGCCTTGGCCTTGTCGCCGAGCCGCTCATAGGCCTGGCCGCGGGCGCTCCACGCCGCAACATTGCTGGGATCGGCCTGCACGGCCTCGTCGAGGTCGGTCGCCGCCTGCTTGGCCTTGTCGAGCGCGAGGTAGCTGGTGGCGCGGCCGATCAGCGGCTCGGCCTTCTGCGGCGACAGCCCGCTCGCCGCGGTGAAATCGTCGATTGCCTGCTGATGCTGTCCACGGCCCTGATAGATCAGGCCACGGCCGTACAGCGCCTGGATGTTGTAGGGGTCGGCGGTCAGCGCCTGCTCGAACTCCGCCTGCGCCTCATCGACCTTGCCGGAATGCGCCAGCACCTGGCCGCGCGTGGCGTGATCCTTGGCGCTGTTGATGTCCTGTGGGGTGATGGTGTCGGCAGCGGGCTTGTCGGCAGCGGCAGCCTGTTTCGGCTTGTCGTCCGAGCCCCATGATCCCAAGTCGAAGGAGCAGCCTCCGAGCGGCAGGCCGAGGACCACGGCCATGATGACGAGCCGCGCCGCACGACGGCGGTGCGCAGCTTCCGGGAGCGGGGAGTGGGGCGCCGGAACGGCCATCATGCAAAATGCTCTTGCCGGTCGTTTTGCATGGGTACCCCGGAACACGGCTGGCTTCAAAACAACAACGCGGGCCCGTGGCCCGCGCTGTTAGACTTCCAGATCGGTAAAACGGTTCAGCGCGGTCCGCGACCAGCGCCTGCACCACCGGGACGGCCGCCGCGGTCGCCACCGGGACCAGCGCCGAACACCGGCTTCGGCTTCATCGGCAGCAGGCCTTCACGCTGCAGCTTCTTGCGCGCCAGCTTGCGTGCACGGCGCACGGCTTCAGCCTTTTCGCGGGCCTTCTTCTCAGAGGGCTTTTCGTAGTGACCGCGGAGCTTCATCTCGCGGAAAATGCCCTCGCGCTGCATCTTCTTCTTCAGCGCCTTCAGGGCTTGGTCGACATTGTTATCGCGGACGAGAACCTGCACGCGGCATCCTCTTTTGAATTGATCGGTTCGGAATTCTGGCGAGGTAAAGGGGCGGCAAAAGGCCTGCCTCTTAACCCTAGGCGCGCGCATGTATCAGACAAACGCGCAGATGTCCACCGGTCGAGTGACTTTAGGGCCTAGTAAAGCCACGAAATGGGGCGAAAATGCCATTGTGCGGCCCTGATTTGGGTGGTTTGGCGCCAGGATCAGGGCCGCTCCCGGCGTTTCAGATAACCCGGACATTGGAAATAGGGGAGATGCCACATGGACATGAAGAAATACGCGGCCGAACTGATCGGTACGTTCTGGCTCACATTCGCGGGCTGCGGCAGCGCCGTGATCGCGGCCGGCTTTCCGCAGGTCGGAATCGGCCTGGTCGGGGTATCATTGGCGTTCGGGCTCAGTGTCGTGACCATGGCCTATGCGATCGGCCATATCTCGGGTTGCCACCTCAACCCGGCCGTGACGGTCGGGCTCGCCGCCGGCGGGCGTTTCCCCGGCGGCCAGGTGCTGCCCTACATCATCGCGCAGGTCGCCGGTGCGATCATCGCGGCCTGGCTGCTCTATGTGATCGCCAGCGGCGCGCCCGGCTTCGATGTCACCAAGGGCTTTGCGTCCAACGGCTATGACGCGCACTCACCGGGCCACTACAGCACGGTGGTGTGCTTCATCACCGAAGTCGTGATGACCATGATGTTCCTGTTCATCATCATGGGATCGACCCACGGCAAGGCGCCGGCGGGCTTCGCGCCGCTCGCCATCGGCCTCGCGCTGGTGATGATCCATCTCGTCAGCATTCCCGTCACCAACACCTCGGTGAATCCGGCGCGCAGCACCGGGCCGGCTCTGTTCGTCGGCGGCTGGGCGCTGGGGCAGCTCTGGATGTTCTGGGTCGCGCCCCTGATCGGCGGCGCGCTTGGTGGCGTGATCTATCGCTGGCTCAGCGACGAGCCGACCGGCGTCGTCGCCGGCGTCAAGACTGCGTGATCGGCTAGAGTGTTAATGGGATCGTGGTTGCCACGATCCCATTTCTGCCAATGACGCGAAGGCGGCCGCGGCCGCCGGTGTGGAATTACGGCTTGCGGGCCGGCGTCACTTCGGTGACGTGCCCCATCTTGCGGCCGGGGCGCGGCGTGCCCTTGCCGTACAGATGCACGGTGGCGCCGGGAACGGTGAGCCACTGCTCGTAGCTCAGGATGTCGTCGCCGATCAGGTTGGTCATGGTGACCTCGCCGTGGCGCACCGGCTTGCCGAGCGGCCAGCCGGCGATCGCACGGATGTGCTGCTCGAATTGTGAGATCGAGGCACCGTCGAGCGTCCAGTGGCCGGAGTTATGCACGCGCGGCGCGACCTCGTTGACCAGCACCGTCGCTGCGCCGTTACCCGGCACCACGAACATCTCCACCGCGAGCACGCCGACATAGTCGAGCGCCGTGGCGATCTGTTCGGCGATCGCCCGCGCCTGCGCGGCAAGCTGCTCGGGGATTGCGGCGGGGACCCGCGAAAATTTCAAAATGTGGTCGCGGTGCTCGTTCTCGGTGACGTCGAAGCACTCGACGTCGCCGGACGCCGAGCGCGCCGCGATCACCGAGATCTCGCGCTCGTACGGCACGAAGGCCTCGAGGATGGCCGACTTGGTGCCGAGGTCCTGCCAGACCTGCTCGAGGTCGTCGCCGGCGCGGATGATGGCCTGGCCCTTGCCGTCATAGCCGAAGCGGCGGGTCTTGATCACGGCAGGCAGGCCGATCCGTTCGATCGCTGCACGCAGCGTCGCGACCGAGGAGACGTCGGCATAATCGGCGGTGCCGATCCCGAGCTTGCTGACGAAATCCTTCTCGATCAGCCGGTCCTGCGTGGTCTCGAGGATCTCGTACGCGGGCAGCACCGGTCGGCGCGCGGCGAGCACCATCGCGGTCGCGGCCGGCACATTCTCGAATTCATAGGTGACGACGTCGACGTCGTTGGCGAACAGTTCGAGCGCTTCGACGTCGGCATATTCCGCACAGGTCGCGTGCTGCACCACGTCGAAGGCCGGCGAGTCCGGGTCCGGCGAAAACACCTGGCAGCGCAGCCCGAGGCGCGCTGCGGACATCGCCAGCATCCGGCCCAATTGTCCGCCGCCGAGGATTCCAATGGTGTCGCCCGGCTTCAGCTTCACGAGGTTCGAAGCCGTCACGCCGTGCCCTCCGGATGGTCCTTGACCGCATCGGTTTGCTGTTGGCGCCAGTCCGCAAGGCGGGCCGACAGTGCGGGATCGCTGAGCGCGAGCACGCTCGCTGCGAGCAACGCGGCATTGATCGCACCGGCCTTGCCGATCGCCAGCGTGCCGACCGGGATACCGGCCGGCATCTGCACGATCGAGTACAGCGAATCGACGCCGGACAGCGCTTTCGACTCGACGGGAACCCCGAACACCGGAAGCTCCGTCAGCGCCGCCGTCATGCCCGGCAGATGGGCGGCGCCGCCGGCGCCGGCAATGATCACCTTGTGCCCGGCCGCCTTGGCGCCCTTGGCAAAGGCATAGAGCCGGTCGGGGGTGCGGTGCGCCGAAACGATGCGCGTTTCGCAGGCAACGCCGAGCGCGGCCAGGGTCTCGGCGGCGTGGCGCATGGTCTCCCAGTCGGACTGGCTTCCCATGATGATGGCGATCGGAGCGGTCATCTCTTCAATTCTGTGCAGGAATCCAAAAGCATAGGCCGATTATAGGGGCGGCCCGGGC